>NZ_JAYGIF010000064.1:0-41655 GCF_034931345.1 Pseudanabaena sp. CCNP1317
TGGTGCTGTAATGCACAAGCTGTTACGACAGGTCTTTGGTGTTCTCAAGTCTCAGCGTTCTTTCGATCCTAATTTTGTTAAAATTCCCTCTTGACTTTTTGGTACTCAAGACAGTATCTACAAGTTTGTGTTTATAGGGCTTGGCTTAAATCCTACTAATAGCCTCGTATGATAACCCAGTTGATTCGGCAATGATTTCTACGGCTACATTTTGCTCTTTCAATGCTTTGGCAACTTTCTCAATCCCCTTCTCAATACCGACCTTTTCACCTTCTTCAAAGGCTGTATCAAATACATTTTTCACTTCTAAATACTGGACTAAACTCTTTTTGTATTGTTCATACTGCTCTAAATCTAAGTGCGATATTTCGGCGATTTCAAATCCTTTTTGAAAGATCGGTTCATTGAGTATTGCGGGTATGTGATTAAAACTTTCTAGGTTCTTTAAAAAATACAGCCATTTATCGAAGTGAGTTACCAGTTCATTCTCTTGTTTATTGAATAGAGGCATCTGTAAAAACTTAAAATTTAATTTATCGAAGAATATATCTCCATCTTGGTCTTTGAGGCAGACATCGCGCCTAAACTTGGGCGTGATATGTTCATCGTACTCAAAATCTAATATGGCAATAAAATAGATTGGTAATAAATAGAAATTCCAATCACCTTTTTCCGATTGTTCTCGAATTGGGAATGTGGAATAGAATAAGGCTCGATCTTTGAAATGCTTGATTTTCGCTTTTTGCATTTCCACAATAAACTTATCACCAGTTTTACTTTCGCAGTAAATATCAAAAATAGCTTTACGTTCCGATATGGTGTCGGAGAGGTTTTCAGAATTTTTAAATGTTAATTGTTGGATTTGATGATGTATCGGTAAAAGTTGATTGAGAAAATCGATGAGCAAATCTTTACTGCCTTCTTCGCCGAACAGTTTCTTAAAGCCAAAATCAGTATAAGGATTAAAGTATTTCGCCACCATAATTTTCCTAAAACATTCGTGCAATTTAGCTGTGAAAACCTTGTAAGCCATCTCCTGTATAGCACAAAAAATGTGGTTAAAGTAAACTTTCCAAACCTACTTCAGCTATGATCGTTTTTGGTGTTCATAGCTCAAAATCATGTCAGAAAAATCTTTGTATGATCGCGACTTTACCGCATGGGTAAAACTCACGACCCAGCAACTCAAAGACAAAAACTTTGAGCATCTTGACCTTGAAAACTTAACAGACATCCCTATCCCAAAACATGGCAGTTATCAAGGGATTTTGAGTTTTTGGTTGCCGATGATTTCTATAGGAAGTAGGTATCTGAGGATAATTTAATCTGGGGTTTAGAAGATACTCTTCATTCCCATGACGATTCCTTTAGTTTTGACACTTCCTATTTTGAGTTTTCTTATACCTAGCTACCTAGCAGCAATGGTTAGTGGAGTAAAATACAGAAACTATCTATCAAGAAATATGCTCCAGAGTATTGTGGCGATCGCTAGTGTGATGATGATGTCCGCAGCAACTAGTTTTCAATCTGTTGCCCAATCCCCTGCTAATGACGAATGGACTGCTCTCAAAGGTACAGGCAAAGTCGTACTAATGCGCCATGCGCTTGCCCCCGGCACGGGAGATCCGAGTGGATTTCAACTGGGGGACTGTAGCACTCAGCGCAATTTGTCAGAAACGGGACGAGAGCAAGCTCGCCAAGCAGGGAATGAGTTTCGGAAGCGACAAATTCCTGTTAAACAGGTTTTATCTAGTCAATGGTGTCGTTGTTTAGAAACTGCCAAGCTATTGAACTTAGGAGAGGTGAAGCCAGTGCCTGCCCTCAATTCCTTTTTTCGCGATCGCAGTACAGAGGATATCCAAACCGCTCAAACCCGCCGACTCATCTCAGAAAATCGCCAACAGGAGGGCGTAGTGATTATGGTGACGCATCAGGTAAATATTACAGCTTTAACGGGGATTGTGCCGCGATCAGGAGCCTCTGTAGTGGTACAGGCTAACGCCGCAGGCGAAGTAGTTGTAATTGGTGAACTAGATCCTTAAGATAGGACAAAGAGACTACGGTAAGGGAATACTTTTAAGCATTTATTTGAAGCGTTTAAGAGATATAACTGATGTTACGTGGATAGAATTCCTACGATCATCTAAGTCTAGGGCTGGCACGGGGGCACAGCCCCTACAAAAATCTAAATTATTGGGGTAGGGGCAATCCCCCCGTGGTTGCCCTGCTTCGCTACCAGCAAGAGATTCATCATCTTAGTTCCACGTAACATCAGATCTAAGTCTAGGGCTGGCACGGGGGCGCAGCCCCTATAAAATCAAATTTATTGGGGTACGGGCAATCCCCTCGTGGTTGCCCTGTCATGCTCGCAGCAAGAGATTCATCATCTTAGTTCCACGTAACATCAGATATAAATCTCAAAGAACTATTTTTTGTGGCGCGTTCGACGCGCCGCAAAAAATAGTTCTTTATTTTACTGCGATACCTTAACTTACAATGAGTGCAATAAGTATTGCCATTGCTGTGACTAAGATAGCCAATATGACTTTATATTGAGAGTGAAGTCGCTCTTGATCAGTTAGAAGAGTAGGCTCTTCCACATACATCGGAGTTAGAATTGCATAGTTATTGAGCAGTCCTTGATCATCTACGGTATAACCACTTGCGAGGGGCATACCTGATTCAGAACTGGTTTCAAAAGTGGTTTCTTGAACTGCTTCTGGAACTTCTACGGAGGGTAGCTCATTGCTATCACTACGACTATCTGCTACCTTCATTTCGTTGCGATCGATGGTATACATATCGGTGATTCCTCAATGAATAGTTTTATCTCTTCATTCTATAATTGTACCATTTTCTAAATAGCTAGGCGCAATTAAATATAAAACCCAAAAAACTGTGGCGCACGCGCAGCGTGCGCCACAGTTTTTGACTCTGGTTTTTAATTATGCCCAGCTACTTACGGTAGCAAGATCAACGATTAGCGATCGCAAGTGCCAAATTACTACCAAAAATTACCTTCGAGAAGGTCATCATGCTATATCGCTCAATCCTATCTACCTTGTTGATTTTGAATGCTTCAACTTTTTTAGCAAATTCAGCAAACGCCGAAATGCTTTTGCAGCCTTTAACTTCTCAGTCTAAACTGGCTCAAAGTCAAGCACCAAAACCTGAACAAAGCAATCTAGATCGCGGTTTTCAGTTAGTGATTGATGGTCGCACTCGGTTGCGGCGTGGTGAGTCTCAACAAGCAATTCAACTATTTCAACAGGCGATCGCCATTTTTCAGAAAGAAGGCGATCGCTTTTCGGAAGCAAGAACTCAGAATTTTATTGGTAATGTTTATCTAAGTTTGCAGCAATTAGATCAAGCGATCGCTTCCTATCAGGGAGCTTTTAAGATAGTCAGTGGGCTTCAGTTACAAAATGTTAAGGAAAATTTGCAGGTCAGATTAGATGAAGTCCAGATTTTGCAGAATCTAGGCTTTGCTTTGAATCGGGCTAATAATTGGCGGCAGGCGATCGCCACCTATGAGCAAGCCTTGGTAAAAGCGAGAGCCATTAAAGCCCAAGAACGAGAACTGACAATTCTTAATAATATTGGCAATATCTATGTGGAGATTGGACAATTTAGTCAGGGGCTAGAACGATTACAGCAAGCTCTGGCTATTTATGAATCCACAAATAGTCAAAAAAGTTCGGCAGGAGTCCTGCTCAATATTGGTTTTGCCTATCGACGACTAGGACAATTTGAGAAAGCTCTAGACTTCTATCAACAATCCTTAAAGTTAGTGCGGGTAACAGGGGAACGTAAAATCGAAACTAGTATTCTCAATAACATTGCGGGGGTATACCGCAGTCAGGGAAAATATTTACAAGCTTTAGAAGCTTACAAAGCATCGTTGGAAGTGTCTCAACAACTTGACTTAACCAGTCAGGCTGCAACCACTCTCAGTAATATTGGCGTTGTCTATAAAGAATTAGGACAGCTAGATAACGCCCTGCGTTTTCAAGAATTAGCATTACAACAAATTCAAAAACTTGGAGATCGGCAAGCAGAGAGTATTTTTCTGAGTAATATTGGGTCAATTTACGATGACAAAGGGAATCTCAAACAAGCATTAAGTTATTACGAAAAAGCTCTTGCCATTCATAAAGAACTCAATGATATTCCTGCACAGGGCATCACATACAACAATATTGGTGAAATATATCGACTTTCAAAACAGAACAACGAAGCGATTCGTAACTACCAACAATCCTTGAGCATCGTCCGAGAAATTGGCGATCGCTCTGCCGAAGCAACTTCTTTGAGCAATTTGGGACTAGTATACGCGGATCTCAAGCGATATCCCGCAGCTCTCGATGCTTATCAACAGGCGGCTGCAATTCATCGCCAGTTAGGAGAACGCCGAGGCGAGAGCATTGCTCTTGGTAATTTAGGGAATTTGTTTGCTAATTGGCAGCAACCAGATTTAGCAATTCTCTTTTACAAACAATCAGTAAATATCCGTGAATCCATTCGCAAAGAACTGCGATCACTATCGGTAGCTGACCAGAAAACCTTTACGGGTACAGTCGAAAGAACCTATCGGGATTTGGCAAATTTACTGCTCAAGCAAAACCGCATTTTAGAAGCTCAACAGGTGCTTGATCTATTGAAGGTACAAGAACTAGACGACTATCTCCAAGATGTGCGCGGTAATGTGGAAACAGCGAAGGGGATCGAACTTCTAGCACCTGAACAGAGATTTTTAACTGATTATAGTGCGATTCAAAATCGTTCTATTCAAGCTGGGAAAGAACAACTAGATATTTTGAAGATTACTCAAGCAAATCGATCGCCACAGCAAATTCATCGGCTACGAGAGTTGCTTGATGTGCAATCACAATCATCCCAACAACTGAATACCTATGTGCAGAGTCCCGCCGTAGCCACGATTTTAAACCAAATCAATCAAGGCGGCGATCGTTCTAATACGGTAAATCTGGAACAATTCACGGCTCTACAAAAGACTCTCCAGCAAATGTCACAAAAAACTGCCATTTTCTATCCTCTTATATTAGAAGATCGCCTAGAACTAATTCTTGTAACGGCTAATGGTGATCCGATTCGGCGCACTGTTGCGATAAAACGAGAAGATCTCAATAGTGCGATCATCGATTTCCGTTCTGATGTCCGCGATCCAAGCTCCCTTGATATCTTGGACTCATCGCAACGGATATATACTTGGCTGATCGCACCGATCGCGGCTGACTTACAAAAAGCTGGTATACAAACCATCATCTATGCCCCTGATGCACAATTGCGCTATCTGCCGATCGCCGCGCTCCATGACGGTAAGCAATGGTTAATAGAACGTTATGCGATTAATACGATTACTGCCGCGAGTCTCACGAATTTAAGCGATCGCCGCCGCAATAGCCAGCCTCGTGTACTCGCAGGCGCTTTTACCTCTGGCAAATATATCTTTGAGGTAAATGGGCAAACTTTTAACTTTTCTGGATTACCTTTTGCGGGTATAGAAGTTGAGAACTTGATAGCCAAGTTGCCTAATTCCACTAAATTTATTGATCGCGATTTTAACGTTAAGTCTACTGTCGCTAAATTTAAGCAATACAACATCATTCATCTGGCTACCCATGCTGCCTTTGTAATTGGGAAACCTGAAGACTCCTTTGTGCTGTTTGGAGATGGCAGTCGAGCGTCCCTCAGAGATGTGTCCACATGGTCATTACAAAATGTCGATCTCGTAATTCTCAGTGCTTGTGAGACAGGGCTAGGTGGCACACTTGGTAATGGTACAGAAATTATGGGTTTTGGTTATCAAATGGAGTATGCAGGAGCAAAGGCAGCGATCGCATCTCTCTGGCAAGTTTCCGATGGTGGCACACAAGCTTTAATGGATGCTTTTTATGGCATACTCCAAGATACAAAGCTCACTAAAGCTGAAATATTAGCCAAATCCCAACGATTGCTGATTAATACTGGTAAAGATAGTAACTTTAGTCATCCTTACTATTGGTCACCATTTATCATTATTGGTAATGGCTTATAAGCATTTTTGTCCGCCTATATAGCTGTCTTATGCCCATAACTAGTGATATATCCCCAATTAACACCCTAACGATCCAGATTAGTGCCGTAGCTATTTGGATTGGGCTGGTATTTCTAGCTTCAGCAATCCTACGTCGTTTCAAACAAGATCCCGAACTCGTGCGGAAGGTTGTGCATATTGGCACTGGTAACGTCTTGCTGATTGCATGGTGGTTGCAGATCCCGATGTGGCTATGTGTGACCGCAGGCGTGACCTTTACAGCGATCGCCTTAGCCTCGCACTATACAAATATTTTACCGATGATCCATGATGTGGGACGCAAAACCTACGGCGTGTTTTACTATGCGCTCAGCATCACGATTTTAGTTGCTCTTTTTTGGGATCAGTATCCCCAATATGCGGTTATTGGTGTGATGGTTATGTCTTGGGGGGATGGCATGGCGGCGCTAATTGGGAAACGTTTTGGTCAGCATACCTTTGTGCATCTAGGCAATAAACGCAGTTTTGAAGGCTCCTTTGCCATGTTTGCCACCAGCTTGATCGTGATGCTTGGTATTTTTGGAATTACCCACGGTATTCAGCCCCGTGACCTTGGAATTGCCATACCTGTAGCCGCGATCGCCGCCTTACTTGAAGCCTATTCTCCAGGAGGAACCGATAATATTTCTGTGCCGTTGGCTAGTGCATTCTTAAGTTTTGCTTTGCAGTCAATATGAGTTGTATCGCAATGCAAGTTTGGATTAGGAAATAAAACCCAAATAAATGAAGGCGGCGCGAAGCGCCGCCTTCATTTATTTGGGTTTTGAGTTTTGGTATTATTAGCGTTGTTTCTTTTTGTTTTTATTGGACTGCTTACCTTGCTTACTCGAACCAAAACCTTTGGCAACAGGTTTGGTGGGCATAAGCGATCGCTGATTCCAATCATTGACATTGGGATTCTTTTCAAATGCATCTAACATCTCTCTGATTGCGAGAATTTTCTCTGGCGGCTTAGGTTTCAAATCTTCTGGTGAAAAATCAGACTCTTGTTTAAGTCCTAGCTTTACCTGAGCTGCTGCCCAAGAACCTGTTAACCACTCATCGATCTCGCAGTTAGCAAATACCTGTTCGATTAAGGATGCAGCTTCTACAGCTTTTAATTGAATTAAAGTATCAACCAATATCGAATTGATCACACCATCATCTTGTTGTTGATAGTGATGTAGTTGCGCGATCGTTGCTTGCACACAAGCATCACGACATTCTGGATAAGCTTTACCAACCGCTTGTAAACCATTGGCTGCTGTTGAACGTAACCATAATTCTTGGCTGGGATCTTCCAGTAATTTTATAAATGGTTTAATCGCGATCGCGCCAACCCGTTTACTGATCCCAGACACCTCCTCATGCAACCAATCATCATCGGGAAACTTTTTTAACTGGTCGATATAGAGATTTAGTCCCACCTCTGAATCTAGCTGAATTACGGCTCTGATCGCATGAACACCCCATTCCTCGACCTCAAAATCCAATGGCTCTTGATCCCAGCTTAACCGAATTAATTCTGGTATATCTGCTGTTGTCAACCCAAGCATTTTTGTGTAGTCTAGCCAATCATCTTCCCAACTTGTGGCTTCTTTTAAATGGAGAATCTGGGATACAGGGTGTTGATAAGAATGTGATTCTGTCATAGTTCAAGGTATTGAGAAATGTTGTAAATATGGCAATCGCCTCTAACATTGAGAGGCGATTGCTATGGGTTATGTACTAAATTGGCCAGAATTCTATTACCAACGTAGTAAGTTAAATTGCTCCATATCCACGGTGTCACGACTCCGATAAATCGATAGGACGATCGCCAGACCAACGGCGGCTTCGGCAGCAGCGATCGAGATGACAAAAATGGTAAATACTTGACCACGAATGCTCGCTGAATCCAAGAAGTTAGAAAAAGCCATCAGATTCAGATTAACGGCATTTAACATTAGCTCCACCGACATTAATACGCGCACAGCATTACGACTGGTAATTAATCCATAGATGCCAATACAAAAAAGTGCAGCCGCAATAATCAAAAAAGGTTCTAAAGACATATTTGTTTACTATTAATTGCAATGTATTAACTGATGTTACGTGGAACTCAGATGATGAATCTCTTGCTGGTAGCGAAGTAGGGCAACCACGGGAGGATTGCCCCTACCCCAAAATCTAAAGGTTTCAGTAGGGGCTGCGCCCCCGTGCCAGCCCTAAACCTATGCCATTATAGGAATTCCTTCCACGTAACATCAGGTATTAATAGATAATTACCGCTGAAAGCAGTAATTATCTATTTAGAAGCAACAAGTTGCTCTTTGGGCTTTTCTAATAACTCTAGTGAGTCTTCATCAACTTGACCCACTTTCACAGCATCAGGTACAAGCTCACGACGCGCCAACACGATCGCGCCAATTAGGGAAACCAACAGCAAAATCGATGCCAATTCAAAGGGCAGTAAGTAATCGCTGAAGAAGTGCTGACCAATCACCACCATTGTCGAAGGTAATTTAGCGATCGTTGGAGTAACAGCCCAGTTTGTCGAAATGACAGTGGCTCCTAGCAATCCAAATAGTCCTAAACAAACGACACCAGTCACAACACTGCGTAAAGCTCCATATTTGACATCTTGGTAGTCTTGGCGCTTGTTGACCAACATGATCGCAAACAGGATCAAAATATTGACAGCCCCAACATAAATGAGGACTTGAGCCGCCGCCACAAAATCAGCATTGAGCAATAGATATAGTCCTGCAACACTGATAAAAGTTGCGCCGAGCAGAAAAGCTGCATAGACGACATTTTGCAACAGCACCACACCCATAGCCGAAGCCGTTAGCATTGCAGCTAAAACAACCAAAGACACGGTTTGTGAACCATCACCTAGACCGATATTACTCATTAAAATCTCCTTCAGTAATCTTGTCTGTTATACCAATTTCCGAAATTGTGGCTACACTTTTGGAAATTAAAAGCCAAACCCAGCAAGGGTTTTAAAAACACAAAATGGCTTAGCCATTTTGTGTTTTGGTATTATTTGTTCTCAGAAGCAGCTTCGGCAATTTCTTCAGGTCGTAACCCCGCACGCTTAGCTGTATGAGGTGTTTCATGCCCCTCCATTACACCCTTCGGCAAATAAGCAAGCTCACGAATTGGTGTGACTAAAGGATCTTCAGTAACTTTGGTGGGCATCCGTCCGAGAGCGACGCTATCAAAGTTTAATTCATGGCGATCGAAGGTTGACAGGTCGTACTCCTCAGTCATAGACAAGGCATTAGTGGGGCAGTATTCCACACAGTTACCACAAAAAATACATACGCCAAAGTCAATGCTGTAACTCTTGAGTTCCTTTTTCTTCATTTCTGTGTTGAATGTCCAGTCAACTACAGGCAAGTTAATTGGACATACCCGCACACAGACTTCACAGGAAATACACTTATCAAACTCAAAGTGAATGCGTCCACGAAAACGCTCTGAAGGGATCAGCTTTTCGTAAGGGTACTGCACCGTAATCGGACGACGACGCATATGGTCAAAGGTTACCGACATGCCTTGTCCGATATACTTAGCTGCCTGTACAGCTTCTTTGGTGTATTCACCAACTTTATTAAGAAATTTCAGCATGGTGTTTTGATTGTTGTAGAAAATTTTGAATTAGGGATATTAGCTTTTAGCAATTAGCTGTTAGCTATTGGCTTTTAGCTTTCGGGATTAGGCTTAGAGCATTCAAAAACCTAAATCTATAAAGTCAACTGGTAGCGAAAGCTAAGCGCTAACAGCTAATAGCTAAGCGCTAATTGCTATCCACCAAAAGCAAAGGGGAAAGCCAACTTCAAAGCGGCGGTAATCAACAGATTAGCAAGTCCGATTGGCAGTAAAAATTTCCAGCCTAAATCGAGCAGTTGGTCGATCCGAACGCGGGGAACTGTCCAACGCAAGAGGATGGCGAAGAAAATAAAGGCATAGGTTTTGACTAGGGTTGCCGTTAGTCCAATGAAAGCAGCAATAACTTGCCACCAAGCTGTATTTGCTTCAATACCTAGAGCTTCGCTAACTTTGTCGATGGGGAATGGTAACTCCCATCCGCCGAGGTACAAAATGGAGGCTAGTAGACCAGCTAGCAAAAGGTTAGCGTAGGAACCACCGTAGAAAAAGGCAAACCTAATCCCTGAATATTCAGTTTGATAACCAGCAACAAGTTCTTCTTCTGCTTCTGGCAAGTCAAAGGGCAAGCGTTCACATTCGGCAAGAGCCGCAATGATAAAAATTACAAAACCAATCGGTTGCCGCCAAATATTCCAAGAAAGAATCCCATATTCAGCTTGCTGATTGACAATATCAATGGTGCTAAGTCCATTGGTCATCAGCGCTACAGCAAGCACTGCCAAAGCTAGAGGAATTTCGTAGCTAATTGACTGTGCAGCTGCACGTAAACCACCTAAGAGCGAGTATTTATTATTGGAAGAGTAACCTGCCATCAGTAAGCCGATGGGAGCAATGCTGGAAATAGCAATGATGAAAAATACGCCCGTACCAATATCAGAAATGATCAGGTTTTGACCGAAGGGGATAACTAGATAGCACAGGAAGACAGAGGTAAATACCAACGCAGGTCCAATCGTGTAGAGCAATGGATCGGCTTTAGCTGGGATCGTGCCTTGCTTAATGACTAGCTTGGCTACGTCAGCGATCGGGATCAACAGTCCAAAAGGTCCCGCATATTCAGGTCCAATCCGTTGTTGAGCCGCAGCAGAAATTTTCCGCTCTAACCATGTGCAGACCAGTGCGCCCACGGTTACGCCTAAAACCATTACTGCCATGGGCAGTAACATCCAAATTACTTTGGCAACATCGGCGGGTAAGCCCAGCCCTGTCAGGATTTCAATTAAAGATCTTTGTAAATCAATTCCACCGTACATTAGCGATCGACCTCACCCATAATAATGTCCACACTTCCTAAAATTGCCATGATGTCAGCGAGCTTCATGCCGCGTACTAGATCTGGCAAGATCTGTAAATTAATAAATCCTGGTGGACGAATCTTAAAACGCCAAGGGAAGACACTATCTTCACCAATGATATAGACACCCAGTTCACCCTTTGGTGCTTCGACACGGACATAATGTTCGCCTGAAGCAACTTTGAATGTGGGTGATGGTTTTTTGCTAATAAACTGATAGTCCATCGAGTTCCATTCACTCTTTGGCCCTGCCAAGACTCTTTGCGCTTCAAGGTTTTCGTAGGAGCCACCAGGAATTTGCTTGAGGGCTTGCAGGATCATTTTGGTGGATTCGCGCATTTCACGGACGCGCACCAAGTAACGGGCTAAGCAGTCGCCGCCGTTGTCCCACTGTACATCCCAGTCAAGTTCGTCGTAAAGTTCATAGTGATCGACTTTACGTAGATCGAGTTTTACTCCTGAACCACGCAACATTGGACCTGATAAACCCCAGTTAATTGCCTCATCGCGGGTAATTGTGCCAAGTCCTTCAATCCGTTTACGGAAGATGGGGTTATTGGTGATTAATTTTTCGTATTCGTCAATGACGGGAGTGAAATAGTTGCAAAAGTCTTCACATTTCTCGATCCAGCCATAGGGTAGGTCGGCGGCAACTCCCCCGATGCGGAAATAGTTGTGCATCATCCGCATCCCTGTTGCTGCCTCGAACAGGTCATAGATCATTTCCCGTTCTCGGAAGACGTAGAAAAATGGAGTTTGTGCGCCGATGTCTGCGACGAATGTGCCAAGCCACAGTAGGTGAGAGGCGATGCGGCTAAGTTCTAGCATAATCATGCGGATGTAACTGGCGCGACGCGGCACTGGTACATTAGCTAGTTTTTCGGGTGCATTGACGGTGATTGCCTCAGTGAACATGGTTGCGAGGTAATCCCATCGGGTCACGTAGGGCAAATATTGGATAATCGTGCGATTTTCGGCGATTTTTTCCATGGAGCGATGTAAGTAGCCTAAAACAGGCTCACAATCAACTACATTTTCGCCGTCTAGCGTGACAATAAGTCTGAGAACGCCGTGCATGGAGGGGTGGTGAGGCCCCATATTTATGACCATGCGTTCGGCTTTGGTTTCAATCATCACCATGATTTGCGATCGCCTCTTTACTCTGTAAACTGTTGCTCTGGTTAAGTAGTGCTAGTTTTTGCTAGTTATCTAGGATATGCAGCACATCCTAAACGTTTGTTATTTTAAGTCACGGCTTGGGCTATTGCTTTAGCAATTGACTCTATTAGTTATGTTATTTAAGTAGATATACCTTGATGGTTATCAGTATATCGTCATGTTGGAGCGAGAATATGTGTTGAAAAGTAGCTGAATGATGATTTATGCCATAATTTATCCTGTTAATTCAGTAGATAAAAATCTATGCTTTAATAAAAAACCATTACTTAATAATTATATAAAATCCATATAAAACTTGAGACTTTTATTGAGGGATAAATTACGTTGGTAGTAAGGATCTTTACTCACTGAATATTCATGTCAGGAATCAAACGAATTATTACTCCCGACACTAGATTAACGTGAGTTCGATATAGCCATTATGGCTATATCGAACTCACGTTAAGTTATACCAAAACACAAAATGGCATAGCCATTTTGTGTTTTGGTATAACGCAGTTAAGACCCCCCGTAAAGTTTCGTCTCGCAGGGGCTAAACTTTACGGGGTTTGCTTTGTATAAGTACTTCCCTGTAGTGAAATTAGGGTGAGTACGACAGATCAGTATTAAGACAATTGCTCTATTTTGTTTTTGACTTGATATTGGTATAAATGTCTCTAATGAGTAGATAACCATAAAATATTGAATCCGCGATCCTTGAACACACGAACAAAATGCATCGGAAGTTTGGGGTCTGTCTTTATACTTTATATATAGCAATCCTAAATAGGTTGTAAGAGTGCGCCCTTCGGGGCGCACTCTTACAACACTCAAAATCTTACAACTCATTTAGGATCGCTATATATCGAGCTACTTAAGATTCAAAATCGCTACCATTATTTAAATCATGATGGGCAAAGCAGGAAAACATGAATCAGCCCAAGGAGACACAACTCCAGTTTATCCGCTTTGATCGAGGCATTAGTCAGTACAATCATGACTACTATGCTGCTTTGGGCTTACCAATCATTAGCAATCCTACATACATTCGCAATGTGTATTTGCGGATTGCCCGCATCTTGCATCCCGATATATACGGCTTTTCAGCAGAAGAGAAAGCTATTGCCACGCAATATCTAGCAAAACTTGTCAACCCTGCCTATAACGGGCTGATGCGAGAGCAAGATCGCATAGCCTATCAAGGAATATTTAAGCTCCTTGCTAAACGCTTAATGCAGAGATCTCGTAATATCCAGATTCATTCGGAGAGTGCCTGTGAGTTGGTGATGACTCCTAGTGATGAGGTTTATGAGCGCTTAGTTACGGAAATCGCTAAAGTGCAATATCAATCGCTTACACAGATTTTGGAGCATACGGCGGAGATAAGTGAGCTAAATCTGGTCTACATCCTTTATAAACAGGGGTATCGACATGGAGCGGTTAATATGCCACCAGTACTTGCGCCAAAGTTGACCCCAAAAAGCACCAAATCGCATACCACAAACTTTCTCCCTCCACCCTCAAAACCAAGTTACACCTACAATCTTCAGTATGCGACTGATCAACAGGCTAGTAATCTGCCAGCTACCCCTGATGAGACGATCATTCAGCCTAGAGTGACAGACTACGATATCCAGAATGCTAGTCATCAACAAGCTAACTCTGATGAGACAATCCTTCAGGTTAGTTTTGAGAGCAATGACATGCAGATGATTAATAATCGTATCAAGATCTGCGAAATCTATATATTGCAGAGTAATTGGAAGGCGGCGCTCCAAGATTTGCGAGATATATTAAGAACTGATGAGAACAATAGTAAATGTCTTGCTTTGTTAGGTGTGGTTTATACAAATATGAATCAGCCCCAAATGGCAAAAGCGAGCTTCAAGCGATCGCTTTATCTTAATCCGCAGGAAGCTCTAGCCCTCAAGCATCTTCTAGAATTAACCGAATCCAATGTTGACCAAAACAGCGCAAAAAATGTGAACCTTAAGAAAGGTGATGGCAAGGGAGCTTCACCAAATATTAAGAAAACTCCTTCACCACAAAAGCAAGGCTTGCTAGCGCATTTACTCTCATGGGCTTTCTCTCGACGCTCATAATACCAATTCACGAAAGTGTTGGCACAATTTCGTGAAGTAAAAACCAAACCCAGCAAGGGTTTTAAAACACAAAGACTTGAGATGCATCGGGATGCTAATCTTTGTTGATTTTTGATTTGTATCCTACCTATCTTTTGCACTGCTACCCATAGAGAATTTTCTGGGTTAGCTGCTAGGCGAAACGTGTCATGAAACCCTACAGTAAACTTTAGTAGTGATGCTATAAGCGCCAATTGATGTCAGTTAATTTATTAGAAGCCTTTGTCCTTGCGACGATACTTTGTGGCTTTTTGGGGATTATTCTCAAGAAGAATTTAATCATGAAAATAATCTCAATGGATGTCATGAGTAGTGGGGTAATTGCCTATTTTGTGGTGATTGCGGCTCGTCAAGGCTTATTTACGCCGATCCTTGGGGATATACCAAGGACTAATTATGCTGACCCTGTGCCGCAGGCGGTGATCTTGACTGCGATCGTGATTGGCTTTTCGATTCAGGCACTGATGCTAGTCGGTGCGATTAAACTAGCGCGGAACAATCCTACCCTAGAAATCCATGAGATCGAGAAGAGTGACCTTGTATGACCACCCTAACTTTGATCTGGATTGTCTTGCCATTTATGGTGGGATTTATTATTTATCTACTGCCAAAGGGCGATCGCGTTTTGGCTTTAGTTGGCGCATTTGCTTCGGCGCTGTATGTGATCCCGTTATTTGTCCAGCAAACTCCGATCAATTTGCAATTGCTCGATAACTTTGGTGTGACCTTAATTCTTGATCCCTTGGCAGGATTTTTTATCTTGACCAATGCGTTGGTGACGGCGGCGGTGATTATTTACTGTTGGCATAGCGATCGCACTGCCTTTTTTTATGCTCAAGTCATATTGCTACATGGCAGTGTCAATGCCGCCTTTGCCTGTTCCGACTTCATTAGTTTATATGTATCGCTAGAAGTCATTAGCATTTCCACCTTTTTATTAATTGCTTATCCCCGTAGCGATCGTTCGATTTGGATTGGTTTGCGCTATTTATTTGTCAGCAATGTCTCGATGTTGTTTTACCTGATTGGCGCAGTGCTGGTTTACAAGGCAAATCATTCCTTTACCTTTAGCGGACTGCGAGGCGCACCTCCTGAAGCGATCGCCTTGATCTTTTTAGGTCTGTTAGCTAAAGGTGGCATCTTTGTATCAGGACTATGGCTACCCTTGACCCATTCCGAATCCGAGTCGCCAGTGTCAGCGCTAATGTCGGGCGTTGTCGTGAAAGCGGGAGTTTTGCCATTACTGCGATGCGCCCTATTGATTGAAGAAATTGATCCGATTGTGCGAATCTTTGGAGTCAGTACGGCTCTGCTAGGTGTTAGCTTTGCAGTATTTGAAAAAGATACTAAGCGGCTATTAGCCTTTTCTACGGTTTCTCAGATGGGTTTTATCTTAGCTGCACCCGCCGTCGGTGGGTTTTATGCGCTCACTCACGGCTTAGTGAAGTCATCTTTATTTTTGACAGTAAGTAAATTACCTAGCCGCAACTTTAAGGAACTGCAACAGCAATCAATTCCCAGAAATATCTGGTTAGCCCTTTTAATTGCGAGTTTTTCGATTTCAGGATTTCCCTTGCTAGCAGGATTTGGCGCAAAAATATTGACCCTTAAAAATGTTTTTTCTTGGCAAGATATCGGTATGAATGTGGCGGCGATGGGAACTGCGATCGCCTTTGCAAAATTTATTTTTCTGCCCCATCAGTCAGCAATCGAGGCGAAAACTGCTAAGAGCAGAACAGAGTTTTGGATAGCGATCGCGATTTTGTTGGGTAGCTTGTTTGTAGCAAATACTGTTTATTATGAAGCTTATACCCTAGAAAACGTCATTAAGCCCTTGGTGACGACCGTGATTGGTTGGCTTGCCTACTGGCTTATTTTTCGTCGATCTGCGGTCAAACTACCCGTTATATTTGAAGAGTTTGATAACCTGATCGGGGTGATGGGACTAGTTTTAATCTTACTTTTTTGGGTGGCTGTATCATGATTGGACAATTTATTTTGCGAATTGTGATCTGGTTTTTGCTGACCGCTAATTTTAGTATTACGAACATAATTATTGGCGTGATTGTTTCCCTGCTGATGCCCTATTACCGATCAGAAGCAATTCGACTCAAAGATATTTTGCAAAGCTTTGGCAAAATCCTGAAGGCGACTCCTCAAGCCTATATCGAATCGATCGAGATGATCTGTCAACCTCACAAATACGAAGAAGTATTAATCGAGAAAACCAAACATCAGCGATCGGCAGCATTGGTTTTCTTGGACATTTTTTTGATCACATTTACTCCCAAAACTATTGTCCTGAGACATCACGAGGAAGGCTGGTATGTGGTGCATCATGTTATTAAGCGCCAGAAGAGGTCGAACCCATGAACATTGATTTATCAACTAAGGCTGTATTGAATTTTGCCGTTGGCGCGATGGTCGTCTCCATGCTGATTCCGCTATATCAAGCTTGGAAACATCATGACAATATTTGGGAAATTATGCTTGCCTTTTCCAGTATTGCTGCCAAATCCTCAGTGATGATCTTAGCGATCGCCATCTTGAGAGATGACTGGATGATCGGTGTAGTTGGGGTAATAATTTTGAGTGTTGGCAATGCAGGCTTTATGCTCCTAGCCCATATCATCAGACGCACAGGAGAAATATAACCGTGGCAATCTTCATAAATATTCTTAGCTATATTTGTATTTTTGGTGGATTAGTGTTCTGGTATTGGGGAACTGTGGCTTTGCTGACAAAGCGGTCAGTACTGTTTAAATTGCATAGTCTATCGGTATCCGACACCATTGGCTCGATCGCGATCGTGTTCGGCTTGATATTACTCCGCCCCAAGGAACTACCATTGCTAATTCTTGCCATTATTTCCCTAGCCCTATGGAACACGATGCTGTGCTATGTGATGGCTTACTGCTCTAGCAGTACAAGAAGTAATAAATAGCGATTGATTGTCTAGATCCCCCCAGCCACCCTTACGAAAGCTACCGTGTACACACAAGTCTCTCTGTCTACGTTTGAGGGTTTAGATCCCCCCTAGCCCCCCTTAAAAAGGGGGGAGAATTTAATTCTTCCCCCTTTTTAAGGAGGATTGAGGGGGATCATTAGTAACTCACGCTATAGCTGATGACTTGTGTGTACACCATAGTTTACGAAAGGGGGAAGAATCAATTAAGTTATCTTCTTCCCCCTTTTTAAGGGGGATTGAGGGGGATCTCTTAGATGCTCTGAGCGTAGAAAGTAATTCTTAAATGGTTTCTTAAAAATTCAATAAGCAAATAAAGCAAATAAAAGAGGTAAAGAGGTAAATGAACAGTAGTTATGATGGTTATGTCTATGCGATCGCCATACTGTTACCCATATCATCAGCAATGTTGGTATCGCAAACTAATCCCTACAATGCTCTGGTCATACGCGGCATTTTGGGAGCAATATCGGCGCTGGTCTATACGATTTTGGGAGCGGCCGATGTGGCTCTGACTGAGGCTTTAGTCGGTGCTTTTTTAGCAACAATGCTCTATGCAGTTGCCGTGCGATCTTCTTTAGTTTTGCGCTTAGGTGTGGTTGAATCAGTTGCGATCGCCCACAATTTAGAAGAAGAAGAATTAAATAAGCTCAATCTTCCCTTTGAACAGCTAAATCAACAGTTAAACCAGCTAAATCAGCAAATGGAGCAACAATTGGAGCAACCTGAGCAGAATCGCGATCCAGTTTCTAGCTCTGATTTAAAAAAACTGATCGATGTTCTCAAAAGCACTTTCAGTAAGCACTATATGCGAGTTGAGTTAGTTCCCTATTCAAACGAAGCAGAACTAGAACAAGCCCTAACTGATAAGACCGTCCATGCAACCCTACATAATTCAGAACATCAAGATGCTGTGGAATCTCAAGAAGGTGCGAAATCCAACTTTTACCAAATCAAAATCCGTCTGCATCGTCTCTATGAGATCATGCTAACCAATCCAGTGTTAGCAAATGTCCAGTTGGTTTATACCAAGCCCGCTAATAGCGTTGCCATATCCTATACAAGTATTGCGAAGTAGCGCCTTTAAGAATTTATTTGTGATTCAACCGATTCAACCAAAAAAAAACACCTTTGAAATAGATTATGAAATGGATTTATATAATTGCTGGTCTTGCTTTTTTTGTGAAAATGCTTTTTTTGGCTAACCCAGCCCCTAGCCTGCCTTTCTCAATTGTCGAGGCGATCGCTCAAGACAGTGGGGTTAGTAATGTAGTTTCAGGAATCATTTTTCGCAATCGACTGTATGACACCATTTTTGAAGTGATTGTTTTCACGATCTCCATCATGGGTGCAAATTTCTTGCTTGCCAATGAGAAACCATTTACGCGAATTTACCAGTTTACCGATCAAACTTCGATTGTCCTTGCCCAATTGGGCGCGACTATTGCTGCTCTAGTAGCGATCGAGTTAGCAATTCGTGGACATCTCAGCCCAGGGGGCGGTTTTGCGGCGGGTGTGGCAGGTGGTACGGCGATCGGTTTGATTGCGATGACTTCTCCTCCAGCACGACTTCAGACAATATACAAGCGCTGGCACGCCGCAACTTGGGAAAAGGTATCAGTACTGATTTTTATTGTTTTATCGGTGATCACCCTCTCAGGAATAGAGTTGCCCCACGGTGAGTTAGGAGAACTAGTTAGTGGTGGCATCATCCCGATTCTGAATATTTTAGTTGCGATTAAGGTATCGCTAGGCTCGTGGTCAGTCGTATTAGTTTTTATCCGCTATCGCGGTTTATTGTAGGAATACTAGCGAAAAGCACCGCCATTATTTATAAGAAAACTTTTGAAAGCTTTGCATCGCAAAGCTTTCAAAAGTTTTCTTGGGTTAGATTTGGGTTGCAAAGTGTTGTAATAAAAGGGATGACAGCGTTATGATGGTCATTACGATTTATGGTTGTGATCTATGCAGAAAATATTTGCAGGGTTTCTCTTTTCCATAGGATTTATCTTTTTGACTGTGACCGTTTCATCGCTAGCCATCAAAAATCCCACTCCCAAAGATCGTAGTGCGGCGGCTGGAGGAATTATGATTGGAGTTCCTGCCATAGCGGCTGGAACTTGGATCGTTTGGAAACAGAAAAAGAAACAGGATGACTTGCTCGAAGTGCGCCAACGTCAACTTGAATTTAACTTTTTAACAACTTTGCAAGCTAACAATGGCAGCATTACGCCAATTAATTTTGCGATCGCTAATCAGCTATCTCTAGAAGAGTCAAAGCAATATTTAGACAAAAAAGCTACCGAATTGAATGCCGATTTTGAAGTTACAGAAGATGGCGGAGTTAGCTACAAGTTTTATCTCTCTTAAACCTTATACGGTGCTTTTTTTAGTCTGCTCCGATCGCTATAAAATCTGTGACAGAAACTTCTTAGTGCGCTCTTCTTTAGGATTTTGGAAGAACTCTTCAGGATCTGCCTCCTCGACGATTACACCGCCATCCATAAATACAATGCGATCAGCAACTTCACGGGCAAAGCCAACCTCATGCGTCACTACCACCATCGTCATTCCTGAATCAGCAAGCGATCGCATGACATCTAACACTTCGCGCACCATCTCAGGATCAAGAGATGAAGTCGGCTCATCAAAGAGCATCACTTTCGGTTGCATTGCTAAAGCTCTAGCGATCGCGACCCGTTGTTGCTGACCACCTGATAGCTGTAATGGATACTTATGCGCCTGTTGAGAAATACCAACCCGCTCTAATAGCTGTGTCGCAACTTCTGAAGCCTTAGCCTTTGACCACTTACGCACCCATGAAGGCGCGAGGGTAATATTTTGGAAAACCGTGAGATGAGGGAAGAGATTGAATTGCTGAAATACCATACCCACTTCACGGCGGATGGCATCAATATTTCGATGATTTTCGGGTGAAAGCTCAAACCCATCAATGACAATTTTGCCCTGTTGATATTCCTCTAAAGCATTGAAAGTTCTCGCAAAAGTAGATTTACCTGAACCAGATGGTCCCATAATTACTACCACTTCACCACGGTTTACGGTCAAGCTCACGCCCTTAAGCACATGAAAGCTGCCATACCACTTATGCACGTCTTGGGCGACAATCATCGGCTCAGTCATAGATGGATTTGAGGCTATTTGTTCTTGCATGATGATTGAGTAGTTTTGCTAATTATAGCGCTCCTAAATGAGTTGTAAGATTTTGAGTGTTGTGAGAGTGCGCCCCTTCGGGGCGCACTCTCACAACCTATTTAAGATTGCTATATGAAGAATGAGAACAAAATTTGCTCTGCAAATTCTGTTCTCTATAAACTATTTTGATGTATTACGCGAGCATCAACCCCAATAGCCGATCGCATAATTACTTTTAAGACTTCAGCGCGATCGCGATCGGGGTAGCCTTGTACCAAAATAATATTGCCAAATCGAGAAGGAATTACTTTGCCACTGGGGACAACACTACGAACTCGATTGAGAGCTTCAGCATCTGAAGATGGAATCACAACTAAATAAGGGGTCGTATCCCTTGCTGGTGGTGGCACTAGTGCGGCAATTTGAGGATTGTAGGGGATTGGGGCTGTCTGTGCTGGTGGCGGGGTAACTGTTGGTGGGATAGAAGTTGTTGGAGGAGTAGTTGTTACGGGTGGTGGAGTAGTTGTTGCGGGTGGTGGTGGAGTAGTGATAGGTGGTGGACTACTGGGGACAAATATCGATCGCGGCGGGGTAACTTGCCTTGGTGGGACAACAGGAACAGGATCTCGATCAATGAGAACTTCGGTGGGACTTTGAGCGAGATTAACGGATGGAGCCACTGGTCTAGACGTAGTTACGGGAGCCGTAGTTGGAGGAATTAGAGGAGTGCTTGGTTTAGCGGTCATAACTGGCTGGGGGACATCAGGCAATGGCTCAATCAAGATGCTGTTATTGGAAGGCGCTAAAGCATTTGGTGACGTAGCAGGAGGAATAAAACTGGTTTGGGGTCGTGTGATTTCGACAGTATCAATATTGCTGGGATTAGCGGTATTCCGAGCAGGAGCCAAAGTTGCTGTAGCCGCAGGTAATGGAGTACTGGGGATCTGCGGCGCTGGGGCAGTTGGAGATTCTCCGACAAAGGCAATATTTCCTGCAATCTTTTTGGGGTCAAGTTGATTGCCAACGGCAACTTGGGTAACACCAGAATTATTGTTAATGTCTTTACCTAGATTATTACGGAAAGTGTTTTTGCCAAGATTATTAGAAGTTCCCAAATCTGGAGTGGGATAACCTTTACGATCTTTGAGAATGACAATTCCATCACGCTTATTATCAGAAATTAAATTATTTCGCAAAGTCGGAGCCGAAAGATTAGAAATAATAATTCCATCGGTATTATTAAGAATATTGTTATTGCTGATATTCACTCGCGAGTTCTGCCCGATCGCTAATCCAAATCCTGTACTTTCAAAAGTATTATTACGAATCTCTCCTGTACTGTTGCCCACAGCCGAGAATCCATTTGCGCCATTCCTTCTAAAGACATTATCACTAACGCTCGCATCAGCAGTACCCGTCAAAAATAATCCTTCGCGATCGCTATTGATAAAAGTATTATTGGCGATCGCCACGCGCTTACCTGACTCCACCCACACCGCAGTACCTCTCGTATTGGGATTAGTAACGGTAACTCCTTCAATCCGCGCATCATTATCAGCGAGTATCGTAATATTTTGGCTAGCAAAGCTGGTACTAATAAATCTACCTCCACCGCGAATCACCGTATTCAAGCCCCTAGCCGTGGGTGCGCCGCGTAATGTCACACCTGCGGGAAGTTTAATCGGAAAAGACTCACCTGTATCAGCACTGTAGAGTCCTTCCTGCAATTGAATCACTGTCCCAGCCACAGGTTTTGTGGCAAGCGCCGCCGCGATCGATGGATAGGGATTATTGGGCGAACCATTACCATTAGGGTTAGCACGCGGAGCAACATAAATCAGTGAGGCTGTCTGCGGTAATTGGCTAATTTTCCATGTGTGCGCCTGCGTCGTTAAGAGGGCTGGACGCGCCAACATCGGTGGGGCGATCGCCAAAACCGTGATGCTTGTGGCGATCGCGCTGAAGAAACTAGGCTTGCACCGCATACAGGAAATCCTCTTAACCAACGGACAAAAGTTTACATAAGCACACAATTAATTGTGTGTTTGTGCCAATCAAAATACACGAAAATTCCCCCACTTGCAAAAAATCCTGAAGCAACAAATTTTTTATAGCAATGCAAGTTTTGCAAACCCAAATAAACAAAGGCGGCGCAACGCGCCGCCTTTGTTTATTTGGGTTTTGAATAGAGCTGACTTTAAAATGATAAAATTTCGCGATGTATGACAATACTTGCAAGTTCCTAGCCGAGAACTTCCCCGAAGACTTTGCCAGTTGGCTCTTGGGGAAATCAATTCCCCTAACAAAACTTGAGCCATCGGAGCTATCTGCTGAGCCTATTCGCGCAGATTCGGTCATATTTCTAGAGTCATCTGAAATAGTTGTCCATTTAGAATTTCAGACCAAAATCGATGACAGTATGGCATATCGAATGGCGAACTATTGGTTGAGACTTTATGGTAAATATCCCTCCAAAACAATTCATCAAACTGTCATCTATTTAAAGCCCACAAAATCACCTCTCGTCTACCAAAACAGCTTTAAATCTCAGCAACTAAACCATAAATTTAATGTGATCCGTCTCTGGGAACAGCCTACTGAAATCTTTCAACAATATCTTGGACTGTTGCCTTTGGCTATTTTAACTAAAACAAGCAATCCTGAAGAAACTCTAAGAAACGTGGCTAGACAAATTGATAATATTATCGATAAACAAGTACAAAGTAACGTAGCAGCTTCTACCGCTATAATATCGGGTATAGCCTTAGATAAAGAAATCATCCAAAGACTACTAAGGAGTAAAATCATGAAAGAATCAGTGATTTATCAAGATATTTTGCTGGAAGGTGAGGCTAAGGGCAAGGCTGAGGGCAAGGCTGAAGGCAAGGCTGAAGGCAAGGCTGAAACTACTCGTCAAATAGCTCTAAACATGTTGCGTTCCAACGTCTCTACAGATTTAGTTGCCCAATTTACAGGACTGACTCTCAAACAAGTCCAAAAATTACAAAAGCTTTCCGCTAAACAATCTCAAATGCCAAGGTCATCAAAACCTAAGCGATCGCCTAAACCCTAACTTCTAAAGATATTGCTACAGTTTCGACTTGAGTACCTCTTCACTCAAAGCAACCCACTGAGCAACATCTAGATCCTCGGCTCTCACCTGTCCATTAATTCCCATTGATTCCAAAATGAGAACTAATTGATCGCGATCTATTTCCGAAATTAAATTGTTTCGTAGCATCTTGCGCTTAGTTGCAAAACCAAGGGTGAGCAGTCGCTCTAAAAATCTAGGATCACTTGCAGCAGTAACTGGTGGACGCGGAATGATGCGAACAACTGCCGAATTAACTTTGGGTGGTGGATAGAAGGCAGTCGCAGGAACATCACAAATAAACTGACATTCTGCAAGATATTGAATCTTAACGCTGAGAGCGTTGTAGGCTTTATGTCCCGCCTTTGCCGCTAAGCGATCGCCGATTTCTTTTTGAACCAATAGAACAATTTGATCAAACTGTTGGACTGGTTCCGCGAGAGTTCCCAATAGCCGTTTCAGAATTTCGCCTGTAATGTTGTAAGGAATATTGGCGATTACTTTGTTAGTATTCGCGGGAAGTGGAATCTCCAGAATGCTCCCTTCAATTAGTTGAAAATTCTTTTGTGTCATGGTCTTGCGAAGCTTTTCGCAAAGATCCCAATCAATTTCCACAGCAGTCAGGGATTCAACCAACGGCAGAAGTAACCGAGTAAGATTACCAGTCCCTGGACCAATTTCTAAAATGCGATCGCTTGGTTGCAATTGCCCCGCCCGCAAAATTTTATTCAGCACATCATCGCTTCGTAACCAATGCTGTCCAAATTGTTTACGAGGGCGAATAGTTTTGCTAGGGACATAGATAGGTTTGTCGGGATTGGTCATTGCGATCGCATAAGTAGATCCAAATTTGCAAGGTTGCGCCCCGAAGGGGCGCAACCTTGCAAATTTGGGGTAATTTATTAGTGATAATAACTGAGATCGTTAAATTATTTTCGCTAAGCCGTTAGCGCTGAATGTGCCAAGCCCATCTCCTTCGTTTACTATTCGTCACGCTAGCTCTAGAGATGTTGGGCATGTATCCGATATCTTGACGGAGAGCTTTTATCGAAATACCGATCACCCAGTTAACTTTCTACAGCGCTGCTTTACAGACTTGGTATATCCACTTTTGCGCTATGGCATCATGCTCGATCTCAGTAGTCGTTTTGGTGATAAAACACCTTGCTACGCTTGTCTTGTGGCTACGCATCCTGTTAATAAATTTCAAGCGATCGCCTCCCTAGAAATTTGTATGCGTTACGTGCCTGTCAAAAACTATCGAGAATTTTGGTTAGGTCGCGAAATGCAGCAATATCCCTATGTTTTTAACTTGGCAGTACATCCACAATGGCGGCGGCGCGGCGTAGCCAAGCAACTCTTGCTAGCAGCCGAGCAAACCGTAAAACAATGGGGCTTTTCGCGGCTGTATATGCATGTACTTGAGGACAATCAGCCTGCGCGGAGTCTGTATAATCGCATTGGCTATCGATTACATAGCCAAGAAGGTAATGTCCAGTATTGGCTAATGGGACAACCAAGAAGATTTTTATTGCACAAAAAGTTCTAAACATTTACAGCGAGATCCAAACCAGAAGATGAGTGGCGGCGCTTTGCGCCGCCACTCATCTTCTGGTTTTAGACTGACTAAGGCTAGAAACACTAAAATCGGTTTCATAACGAGAATGGGGGCTTTACATGTTTAGGCAATGCCAAACTTAATGTCTAACTTGGAGATCAAGTTACAATATTGATGTGCTGAAATAATTTATCAGGAGTACATCTGCCAACTATGACCATCGCAACCGATATCGCTACCCCCACAGATCTCAATCTCACTGAGAGAGAGCAAGACCAAAGCTATCAAATGGCTCAAGCCGCAGCGATCGCAGCGGATGATCGCAAGGGAGAAAATATCGTTTTGCTTGCGATCGGTGAAGTGTCGAGTTTGGCGGAGTATTTTGTCATTGCGTCGGGATTTTCTAAGGCGCAAGTACGGGCGATCGCAGGTATGGCTGAAGAATCCATCTTGGAAAAATTTGGACGTAAGCCTAGAAATATCGCAGGCGAGCAAGATGGTACATGGATTTTGCTAGATTACGGCGATGTGATCGTCCATGCGATGATGGCTCAAGAGCGTGAATATTATGACCTAGAAGCATTTTGGGGTCATGCGCCAAAGCTTGAAGTATTTTTGCCAGAGCCTGAATCAGAGCAATCAGCTTAGTTTAAAAACTCTTATGGGGTTTTGTTATTATGACTGATGTTACGTGGAAGGAATTCCTGTAATCATCTAAGTCTAGGGCTTGCCCCGTGGTGCAGCCCCTACAAAATCAAATTATTGGGGTAGGGGCAATCCCCCTGTGGTTGCCCTGTCATGCTCGCAGCAAGAGATTCATCATCTTAGTTCCACGTAACATCAGTAATGAAACCGATTTAGGTGTTTCCAGCACCTTCGGCGCTGGAAACACCTAAATCAGTTTTTTGAAAGCCCGCCAACGGCAGGCTTTCAAAAAACTGATTTTTATAATGAGAATAGCTGTCACTCTACTTTTTGTTTTTGATGTTAATTAACACGTCAGACAAGCGATAATTGACAAATCTCGTTTACATTTGGATATATTAGAATTTTATGAAGGTTGGCGATCGCGTTCGTGTTAAAACAGGTTTAAGTGTTTTCCATCATCCTGAACACAAAGGTAAATCCTTTGATATTTCAGGGCTGGAAGGCGAAATTGTCCGTGTGCATACGGAGTGGAATGGTCGCCCGATCAGTCCTAACTATCCCTATGAGGTGAGATTTACACCTAAATTTGTAACTCATCTAGGCGATCACGAAATAGAATCGGTTAGTTAAAATTGTAAGAATTTACAAAAGGCTTGCTAAGCGAGTCTTTTGTAAATTCTTACAATCTGAATAAATCGCTACCATTGGTTTTCATATATGGAAGCAACAATTTTCAGCATTGTCTTTGCGCTCTTGAGTGGCACTTATATCTATCGCTCCTTTCGGATCATGGAAGAAGGTCAGATCGCACTGGTTGAAAGGTTTGGGAGGTATCAAAAAACAATGGAACCAGGGATCAACATTGTTCTACCATTTATAGACCGTGTCTCTTTAACTAAAAGCTCTCGTGAGCAGGTGTTAGAGCTTCCTCCTCAACCTTGCATGACCTCCGATAATGTTAGTGTCAATGTCAGTGGTGCAATGTACTGGCAAATTGCTGATCTGCAAAAAGCTCGCTATAACATTGAAAATGTCGATCAATCTTTACAAATCTCTCTTTCAACTCAAATCCAAACTCAAATTGGACGCTGTGAACTAGACACCATTATTGGCGGGCAAGAACGGATTAACGCTGAAATTTTAACTGGCATTTCTGGTGACACTCAAGACTGGGGAATCAATGTCCTGCGCGTCAGACTAGGCGAAATCACGATTCCTACTTCTGTACTTCAGTCGATGGAAAAACAAAAGGCAGCCGAGATCGAGAAAAGAGCAATGATTTCGCTATCTGAAGGTGTGAAGACTTCAGAAATTACCAAGGCTGAAGCCGAAGCTCGCTCTAATCGCGTATTAGCTGAATCAGAACGTCAAGTACAGTTAGAACAAACTGAAGCGATGGCTCTGTCGATTGAGCGAATTGCTAATGCGATCGCCAAGCATCCCAATGGCAAGGAAGCAGTGCAGTATTTGTTAGCTCAAAAGTACCTAGAAATGGGACAGGCGATCGGCGAAAGTCCCAGCAGCAAAGTTTTATTTATGGACCCAGATTCTATCCCTGCGGCGCTGCAATCATTATTGGCAATGAGCGATCGCAAGATCCCTGAAAAAATGACGGAGGTGATCGCCAAGAAGCCTTTTGGTGAAAGTACAAATATTTCACCCACATTACGCAATTTGCCTGAACTTAAACCACTTAACCCATCACTAGATAGCGAAAAGGGTGAGCCTAGTAATAATTAAGTGTTACCACAAAACCATAAAAAAGCTTGCGGAGCAAGCTTTTTTGTGGTTTTGTGGTTTTTGAGAAGGCGCAAAGCGCTATAAGCAAGTGATCGTTACAAAAATCGCTCGGATAATGGGGCGAAGATAGTTTATACGCCTTGGTATTTCTAGGTTTAACGTGAGTTCGATATAGCCATTTGCGGCGTGCTTCGCACGCCGCAAATGGCAAAAAATGGTAAGAATCACTTAGCGATTCTTACCATTTTTTGCTTTCGTCGAATTTCACCGCTCACAGTTTTGTGCGATCGCATCTGGAATGCACCACGATTCCAATGGTTGCCTAAGCGCTATCAATCTTTAGCCTCTATCTAAGTAGCTAGAAGCCAAAAAAACTGAAGATGCAGAAGTTGAGATCCCCGACTTTTTATGTGACTGACAGAACTAATCTGTGATTTCAAAGAAAAAGTCGGGGATCTGGGCATTTACAGTTTTCTGTTTCCGACCTACTTAAAAAGTCATACTTATACCCATAGCTAATTTTATGAAACGATTTCTAAGTTGAGAAGGAAGCCCAAACTCTAGCAAGTTTAACAGGCTGGAACATTGCCGATATTCGCCGCAAGATGAATATCTCTACTCTGCCTAATCCTGTAGAAGTTCCTTTTTGGGAAAACATCTGGAGATAATAGAACTTTGCGGTTTTGTAATTAGCACTTACTTGAAGAGGTCAGCGATCGCACAGGGATTTGGTTCGCATTGAGATAATCCTTAATTTCCGCGATCGTCAGTTCGCCATAATGCAGTAACGAAGCCAGCAATGCTGCTTCTGCTCTACCTTCAGTCACTGCTTGCAAAATATGTTCGCAATTTCCCGCACCACCTGAAGCAATCACAGGAACTTCGACTAAATCCGCAACTTGACGGGTTAGCTCCAGATCATAGCCAGCCTTTGTACCATCAGCATCCATACTTGTCAGTAAAATTTCGCCAGCACCCCGCTTGACCACTTCCTGCGCCCACCAAAGGGCATCAATACCCGTATTCTCTCGACCGCCTCGTACATATACATCCCAGCCGCTATTGTTTGGGTCATTTCTACGTCGGGCATCGATCGCCACCACAATGCATTGATTGCCAAAGCGATCGCTACTGCGATTAATCAAATCTGGATCACTTACTGCGGCTGAATTCATGCTCACCTTATCAGCACCAGCACGCAAAAGCTCCCGAATATTGTCTACATTGCGGACACCACCGCCCACTGTAAGCGGAATAAATACCTGCTCGGCAGTGCGATAGACCACATCCAAAATCGTACCGCGATCTTCGTGGGTAGCAGTGATGTCTAGAAATACTAATTCATCGGCTCCTGCGAGATTATAAGCCTGTGCTAGTTCGACGGGATCGCCAGCATCCTTAAGATCAACAAAGTTGATCCCTTTGACGACTCGACCTGCTTTCACATCTAGGCAAGGCAAAATGCGTTTCGCTAGCATAAGCTCTTTAACTTTTCCACAATCACAGCAAGAGAGAATATTTTACAGCGCTTTGCGCTTGACAAAAACTTAGGTGTTTTCAAACAGCAATTCTCATTATGAAACCGATTTGGGTGTTTTCAGCGCCTTTGGCGCTGGAAACACCCAAATCGGTTTTTTGAAAGCCCGTCAACGGCGGGCTTTCAAAAAACCGATTTTTATAATGAGAGTTATTTTCAGCACCGTAGGTGCTGAAAATAACAAAATCGTTAGCAAATCTTTCAAAACAAAAGGAGTGCCAAGCACTCCTTTTGTTTATTTAGCGATCGCCATAGTTTTAATCTCAGGAAAAACTAGCGGCTCGTTTAGAGTTTGACTCATATTGCCAATAATCGCCTGTAGATACACACGTAATTGCTGGAACTTGGTCACATTAGGCTGATATGTGCCATCGGTTTCCAGTTCAAATAATCTACCTGCAAATAAATCACTACTGAGAGTCGGATCTTCTAAAACCACCGAGCTTTCTGGCTCTTGCCAAGGAAATAACCCTTCAGGCAAATCACCTTGTAAAATGCTCAAAATGCGATCGCGACAGGTTTTGATATTAATGCCACGCATTTGTAATTGTTGAAGCAGTTGATTGGGATTAACTGCCTTAGTCAGGTTAAGTCGGCAAATCTCTTGTAAGAGGAAGTAATCAGAATATTGCTGACGTGCGACATCTTGCAAATTGGGATAGAGAGGCGATACGGCTAAGCCATTTGCGACTACAGAAGTTGCTAAGGGATCGATCTTGGCATTAGGGAGCTTTTGGGCGAGCCAACGCGATAGTAAGGGAATATGCATCGTGCTACCGAGTAGCAAAACTTGGTGTATATCTTCACCGAGAATGCCCGCATTACTGAGGATGGTATTGAGTTCACGATTGAGGCGTTGAATAAATGGTTGTAAAATCAAGTTTTCCAATTCCTTCCGCAGCACGACAATGGGTTGCCCCATCAACTCTTCGTTCCAACTATCCATACCCACATCTCTACCAAATGTGACTTTAACGCGATCGGCTAGTTCCAACATTTGTTGACCAAGATGGGAACTCAATAAATATTGCTGAAGGAGAATCCGTTGCTGAGGTGCAGAAGCTCCAATCTCTGGCAAACTGAGATGCTCGAAATTACAGAGATGGCGGTTAGGATTGGTGATTAACTGCCAGTGTGGATAGAACAGTTGGACAACAATATCTTGACTGATGCTGACACCCGCATAGTCAAGGCTGCGAATATGAAGCTTGGATCGATCTTTTGTCTCACTCAGTCCCTTAGTCAGACAGAGATTGGTAGTGACCGCACCTGCATCAATTAAAAGCGTAATTTCCTGAGAAATTCTTTGATCATGAAGCAGTGACAAAACTGGCGCGATCGCCTGATCGACAGCTAACACCTGCTCCGCCTGATTAACTAACCCTGCTTTAAGAACTGCTTCTCGGACATTAAGAATATAAGTGTCTGACCAGTCAGCAGGATATCCAAATACAACGCCACTCAACTTCAGTAAAATCAAACCAACATCGGGAAGTTTGGGATGATTTGCCCTAGTTTGGATCTGCTCTAGTAAATTTTTGAGAGCTGCAATTAACCACCGCAGACTCACTTGACGGGAATCTGACCATTGAATAATTGGTTGCCAAGCACTTACACCGCGATAGGGTAAGCCCAGTTTAAGGAACTGTTTGAAATGAACAAAAGCTACTTCACCAGTTTCAAGCCCAGCATTTTGCGATCGCTTAGTAAGAATCCTAATATCTTTAGCGATCGGGTCATCTAAACTATGATGATCTTCTGTCCACACAACTTTGCATGGCATTTCATCAACATCATCAAGATACAGAGCATATACGCGACCAGTATTTGCATTTAGTAAGCTGGCTCTAATAGCAGTACTTCCAAAATCAATTCCTAAGACCCAAGTATCATCGAGGCTATATACTTCTTTCTCAGGTGGAGCTGGAATCAGCGCCATGCTTTGTGATTCCAGCACTAGGGAGTCAACATCAAAAACATTTTCACTGGTGTCGCTAATCGGTGCTACTGATGACAGCCCAAGTTGCTCTCGCCGATCATCAAGTAATGGCTTATTAAAATTAAATGAGTTTAAATCCTTGAGTAAATTATCCCACTCATTATCAGTAACATTACTAGGTGCGCCATCTTGAGCATCGGCAAACTCATTGAGTAATAGGTCTTCTTCTTCACTCTCCGCATTATTTTCTAAATCAATAAAATCAGCGATCGCTCCAGATGCTCCTTTTTCTTTATCTGAAAACTTTGGCGGCGCAGCCTTTTCGCTAGTGTCTGCTAAGCTATTCAATTTGTCATATTCCAAAGAAGCAAAAAACTCGTCAGCAGACAACTCTAAAGATTCACTATTAGAGTTGTCTGCTTTGTTAGTAGTTGGCAGTACTAGATTAGATTCAAGCTTTTCAAGGGCTATGTTCCAATCATCTTCTTCCGCTTGGGTAATAGTTGAGCTTTCTACAACTGTTGGGGTTTCGGCAATCTCCACAACTCCAGTTATAGCTGAAGAATCGACTAAATCTACTGACTCTAGATGGGCAAAACCTTGCATCATCGTATCTAATTGTTCTTCGATAGATGCATTTGTTTCTGGAAAAGCAATAGGCTCTTTGATGGTGTCTGTATGAAAGTCAATTTTGCTATAGCCTACTTGTGGTATAACTTGCATGACTGTATCTGGTTCTTCTAATTCAGTGGCAGGATCAAAACCAAATAGAAGTGTATCAAGATCGCTTTCATCATCTAGATTTAGCTCTGGATTGTCACTTACTTCCTGCTTAATGACTTTGGATGAGATCTCAAATAGTTCATCCAGTTCATCACTGGCGGCAAATGGTGTTGTTTGAGAATATTTAGCGGCATTTTCGGCAATTACCTCAGCAAAAATTGCATCCATCTCATCAATATTTGCTGTGGGGGCTTTGGCTGAAGATGTAGAAGAGCGTGATAAATCTATTTCTGAAATTTGATCTTCTGGTTTTATATCAAATAGAGAATCCTCGTCATCAAAAATTTCAGGAATATCATTGGCTTCAGTTGTAAAGGGAGATTGTTGTAATTCAGCCGTATCTACGACAATTTCTAACTGTTCGTCTTGATCAGTAAAGGAATCAGCAAATCGATCAATAAATAAGGCGTTGGGGTTCTCAATAATTTGTGGGACTTCTAATTCATTGCTTTTTGATGGTGGGTTAACATTTTTAATGCTTGAGGATTTAGCTGAGACCTCAATGATTGTAGGATAGGCTTGAGATTCTTCAGTTTCCCAATTGGTTAAAGCATAGGGAGTATTGCGGATAAATTGATCAAGCTTAGCGGCTATTTGCGGATCTGAGGCAACACCAGCATCAAGGCGGTCTAAATCCGAATTAAGATCATCAACTAATGAATCTTCCCATTCTGGAAATGCAGAATCGTCAGAACTTTTACTAGTAAGTAGAATTAGTGATTCGTCAGAATCGACAGCTTGATCGCTATTAGAGCTATTTAAAAACTGTTCAATTTTAGTCTCTATACTATCTTGATTGTCTGAACTTGCCTGTGAACTGATATTAGCCGAGGCAATCATAGGCGCAATCTGAGAAGGATTAAAAATTTCTAGTTCAGCTTCTGAACTATTGAACATTGAGGATTGATTTTCTCTCTGGGTAGGTAGTTTAGCCATGTCCAGAGCTTCGTTACCTAGCCATGACAGTAGATCTTCATCGGGAGAAACATCAGCAATATTTGTAGTTGGGCTAGGGCGGTTATTACTCTCCTCCAACCACTGTAAAAGTTCAGGATCGTCTATTAGTTCTCCAGATTCGCTAACTGCCTCTGATACAGGAAAATTCAATGATAGTAAGTCAAAGGCATTACTTTCTTCTTCATTGTCTTCCAATTGATTCGGTGGATCATCAAATCTCTCAACGATTTGAGTGGCTGCTTCTACATCAAAATCAGGATTTAACTCACGGGCGGCGAGTGCACTTTGAGGGTCGAGAATAATGCTTGTGCCAAAACCAGCTAAATCAACTAATGGATTATCCTGTATTTCTTCTGAAACTGGCTCCTCAAAGAGGCTGTCAGCAGATGCTCCTAATATACTTTCCTGTTCGGGAACACTTAAGTCTAATGGTTCTTCAAAGCTATTTGTTCTGTTTGCATCTAAATTACTGCCAGAGCGATCCTCTGATGTTGGAACTGGTAGGGCTAAATCTTCGCCATCAGTTTCCACCTCTAACGGGCTGCTCTCAACTTCAATGGCGGATTCAGGTGCTTGCACTTCTGCGATCGCTTCGCCGAACTCATCACCTGCTAACAGAGCATTGATCAGATTTTCATCGGCAGGTTCTGTAAAAGTCTCTAGATAGCGAATAGGAATGTCATCTGGTAATTCAGGCAATATGGGAGATTCTGAGGAAACTTCTTCAGTACTTTGTGGGGCTTGGTTAGTCTGTTGGCTAATCCGATTGACTAAGGCCTCAATTAATGCTTCTCCCTTTTGTTCTAGGGTTTCTATATGACCAAGCTTGGCGGCGAGCGATGTCTGATATTCTTGGATTTCCTGCTCTAGCGATCTAAATGTAGTACTGAACATTTCATCAAGATGCAGCAAGAAGCGATCGGTTTGTTCCTGTACTTTATTTACAAATTCTTCTTGGGGTGGCTCTGTGTTAACAGTACCCGCAGAAAAATTGGCTAGTTTGTCTTGGAGGGTCTGCACCACAGTTTGATTGACACTATCAGCAACAGTTCCTGCCATAGTTTGTTGCAAAGTTTGTTGTAACGAGTCAGAAATCTGATCGCGCACATAATTATTTACTGAGCTTAAAGATCGATCTAGGGCTTCCTGTTGTGTAGCTTGAAACTCTTGAAACTGTTTCATCCAAGTCACACGATCAGATTCTAGCTGCGAGATTTCAGCATTTAACTTTTGTTTTTGTTGATTTAAAGTAATTAATTCTTGACTTATTTGCGATCGCTGCTGAGATTCAACAATTTTATTTAAACTCGCCGAAATTTCTCCTACCATGAGCGCTCTTTCGACAGCGAGAGTTTGGCTGACCACCTGCTGCACGGATTGCTGCACTGAATCTTTGACAACCTGTTGCAATGTCTGCTGAATCGCTTGCTGGAGCGAAGCAATCATGCGATCGTTGACAAATGTAGAGTTGGGTTCAGGTGTGCCATTCGTCATTGTGCTAGTCTCCTTTGTCAAGTAAGATTCAGCGCCAAATAAGTTGCTTACTGGGCTAACTAATAGGGGTGGCAATGTCTCTAGTTTATCTGTTTTAAATTTGTCTGTCTTGACTTCTTGGGTTTTTAAGTCATTTTGATTAGACTGTTCGCTACTCTGAGGATTGTTTAGGTCATTATTGGGGTGATTTTGACCTTGTAAGCGTGTTACTAAAGCTTGATACTGCTGCTCTAAATTACCTAGAAGTGAGTCGTCAGCTAGGCTCTCAAGGTGCGATCGCAACTGTTTTAGCTGCTCTCTCTGGTGAATGGTATCAGGGGATGGTTTCCTCGATACTGATCCCACAGGGCGGCTCAGCAATGTATTGATTTGATCGATCAAACTACTAATCAGAACTTTTGACATAACGCCCCCTGTAAGACCTCCATAACAATAGATAAGGGATGTTCTTGAAGATTAGTAAGTAGATAAGTATAAAACTAAATATAAAATCCTAAAAGATGTGCCGACTGCTGCAAGGTCACACAGCTTTTGAATCTTTATTTACTTACGCTGAGGTACTTAAATCCCAAGATTACGAAAATTGGTAGGCAAATTGACTCTCAAATGAGCTACACTCTAAAGCCAAATTTGTTAGCAGACAATAGCACACATCTTTCCCAGTTTTTTGCTAATATCTTGGCGATTTTCTATAAATTTTTTTGTGAGTTTCTGGCGAAGATGAATATGAAAAACAAATCGCATGTTTCTCCGACTTTTTCGATGATTCAGCCATTTCGTCGATTAACTAATTACTTACTTGTTTCAGCGATCGCTACTTTATCAACTATAGCGATCGCTGGTAGTGCTGTTGCAGAGCGTCGTGAGGTCGATATTCGGTTACTGGTTAACCAAGATGAAGGATTTACGGTAATGACTCGTAAAGCCGAAATACTGGCGCGATCGGCGGCTCAGCGTACATTTGATCGTGAGGTGCTTGTCTCGGATGTATCGGTCAAAGTTACTGCTCAAAATCTCAATCAGGATCAAGCAGCCATCATCCTGCAACTAATTGTTTCCCGTCGAGACTGGGCAAGCCGTCCCGATCCTAAAATATGGGCGACCTATTTCCCAATGGCAAAATCGCTCATTGGAATTAGATAAAAAAATTCGCACATTATTTGTTAGAGGCAATCCTCCCGTGTTTGCTCTGCATTACTACGGGGTAGGCACGGGGGCGCTACCCCTACAACCAATAAATAAAAAAATAAGGCTAGTGCATTGCACTAGCCTTATTTTTTTGTAGGTGCTGTAGAGCAGCACCTATTTTTCAAGAGCTTAGAACGAGAATACAGTTCTCAAAGTACCAACGAAGATGGTGCTGTTAGTGCTGTTGTTGTTAGGATTGAAGATGAACTGAACATCAGGAGTGATGCGGATGTTGTTTGTAACTGGGAAGTTATAGAACAATTCCAAGTTGGTTTGAGTTGAGTTGCCAATTTGGCTAGAAATGAAAGGTTGACCAACTGCAATACCAGCCAAAGCACCTTCCTTAAACAAGTCAGGGAAAGCAAAACCAGCCATCCAAGTTTGAGGACTCACACTAGTTGTTCCTGCGGCAAAAGTTCCTAGGTTATTTAAGAAACTGCCAGCAGTATTAGCAAGAGCGCCGCGAGTGTCAAGCGTACCGAAGCCGTAGCGACCGAAGATGGCTGCTCCCTTAGCAAATTTCCACTCAACATTAACACCACCAGCATTAACATTGGTATTGTTTACAGCGCCATTGGTGTATTGAAGCTTAATTGCAAAAGGCTTGTCACCATCAGCATTCTCAGGAGCAAATTCCAATTCAGCAGTTGCTTGGTAAGCATCACCAAAGAGTCCTTGGTTAATACCAGCAGCAGCAGTAGGGCTGTTAGCGTTACCTGCCAAATAAAGACCGCGAACGGTAAAAGCACTCTTACCAACGTTCCAATCAAAGGCTGCACCAGCACCACCAGTTTGACCATTAACCAAAACCATTAGAGGGTTATTGATGAAGAAGGTCGATGCGAAGTCAACAGCTTCATTATTGGCAAAGCTATTGGTGTCGATGTGATCGTAGGCATGCATGACAGGACCAAGAGAGATGCGAGCATCACCAAGGTTGAAGTCGTAGCGCAACTTGGCAAGTACAAAGTTTGTGCCTAAACCTGTGTAGTCTTGACCGTAGGTTTGGAATCCGATATTGCTACCAACATTAGCGGTAGCAGCAGTAGTAGCTCCAGCACCAAATGCTGTAGGAATATTAGTCGGACTACCATTACCAACTTCTAGTCTGGTTTTCAACAGGTCGCTACCTGTGAAGCTAGTGTCGAGGTCTAGACGAACGCGGCTAGACACAAAAACGTTAGTGCTGGTTGGGAATCCAACAGCAGTATTACCACTAGCACCCTGTACGGACATGATTGCTTCGCCAGAAAGCTTAGTGGTGGTGGAGAACTGTTGTGCTTCGAGCTTAGCGGTCTTAGCATCAAGAGCATCTACACGACCACGAAGGGTAGCGAGTTCAGCAGCAAACTCTTCTTGTAGCTTTTGCAAGGTGGCGAGGTCTTCTTTGGATACCTTGTCAGCCAAACCTGCGGAAATGATTTCGTTGATCTTGTCTAAACAAGCATTCAAACCAGCAGCAAATTCAAAGCGGCTTGTTGCTTGTCTGCCACGGAAAGTGCTGTCAGGATATCCAGCGATACAACCGTAACGCTCTACTAAGGACTGTAATGCGGTGAAAGCCCAGTCAGTAGGGCGAACGTCGCTAAGTTGAGATACTGAAGTTACATTTTGAGCAACTGGATCGCTGCTCATAGCTTGGCTAACTTGAGAAACGCTTGTAGTGGTTTCTGCGAGTGCAGGGGTTGCGGCGACTGCACCGATAACACCTAATAGACTTAGGCTGCCAGCTAGATTCAAAGATACTTTTTTCATTATTCCACTCCTCACGAGAGTAAATTTTAAGTTTGTGTGTTTGATTTATGCAGTTAGTCTAGAGTTTCTCGACCCTTACGCTATCGATTATAGTCTATACAATTCTATACAACTTTTGCAGATGCATGGGATTCGGTTTTACCCAAAATAACTGCTTATTGCTTTAGATACTGCTAGATTAGCTACATAAAATTCCAATCTGGATGTATCCTAGCATACTTAGTTTAAATATTTTGTCATCCGATCGGGTTATCTTGACAGCAAGCTATTCTTTAGCAATGTTTTGGAAGATTCTGTTACTTTTGGCTAAGGGCGATCGCTATACTTAGAATTTTAATATGAGCTTTTTATGTCTTCCCCCAATCAAATCTCAGATTTAAGCAATATCGCTCAACAGTTAGATAGTGAAAACTCACGCGATCGCCTTCGTGCTTTGGTGTCTTTACGAGATTTGTCCCCTGACGAAGCAGTGCCATTGATTTTAAAGGTAATTGATGATGAAAACTTACAGATTCGCTCGATGGCGGTATTTGCACTAGGTTTGAAGCATACGGAAGATTGCTTTCCAGTGTTGGCAAGGATTTTAGAAACTGAGAATGACTATGGAATTCGTGCTGATGCAGCAGGGGCTATGGGATATCTGCAAGATAATCGTGCCGTTGAGCCATTGTTACGCGCTTTTTATGAGGATACTGAGTGGCTAGTTCGTTTTAGTGCGGCTGTATCTTTGGGGAATTTGGGGGATGTGCGAGCCTATGATGCTCTCATTCAAGCTTTAGAAAGCCCTGAAACGATGCTGCATCAGGCAGCGATCGCCGCCTTGGGAGAGGTGGGAGATTTACGTTGTGTTGATCAAATTTTGCGGTTTGCTCAGTCTGATGATTGGTTAACCCGACAACGTTTGGCTGAGGCTTTAGGACATCTAAACTGTGATAAAAGTCTGTCGGCTCTGAATTATCTCGTTAAAGATGCCCATCCACAGGTAGCGGCGGCGGCTCAATATGCGATCGAGCAATTGGTAACTAATTAATACAGAATCTGTAAAGCTCTATAACTTACTGCTCTAGAGCCGTGCCGTAAAATAAAGAACCAATTTTTAGTGGCGCGGCAAAGCCGTGCTACTAAAAAATTTGGTTCTTTATGAAATTGTAGAACTTTCAGATGATTAGACAAGAAAATAATAAGCAATGACAATAATTTTGGCTGGAGATATTGGCGGTACAAAAACCCTTTTGCGGGTTGCTGAAAAAAATCCCGATGGATTTACCGTTTTGTATGAACAGCGTTTTGCTGGTGCTGATTACGCTAGCTTTTCAGATGTTTTAGGCGAATTTATAGAAACTGCCAAAATAAATTTGGGTGAATTGCCAATATTATCGGCGGCTTGTTTTGGGATTGCTGGCCCCGTTCGCGATCGCCGATCGCAGTTAACTAACCTCGGTTGGTCGTTTGATAGCGATCGCCTTGCTGAAGAATTTAATATTGCCAAAGTAAGTTTAATTAATGACTTTGTGGCAGTTGGTTATGGGGTTTTAGGATTACAGCCCCATGATTTATATACTTTGCAAGAGGGGATTGTAAAAGCGCGATCGCCGATTGGGGTGATTGGTGCTGGTACAGGTCTAGGTGAGGCATATTTGGGATGGAATGGCGATCGCTATGATGTGTATGCCACTGAGGGTGGACATACGGATTTTGCACCCCGAAACAACCTAGAAATCGAGTTATTGCAATATTTGCTCAAGCGCCATGAGCGGGTATCGGTGGAGCGTGTAGCTTCAGGAATGGGAATTGTGGCGATTTATCAGTTTTTACGCGATCACCAATTTGCGCCTGAATCAGATGAAATTGCTGAAAAAGTGCGGTCTTGGGAAGCTGGAGATCTTAGTGTTAATGCGGCGGCAGCGATCGCCGATGCTGCGTTAGCAAATTGTGGAGTTAATAGTGAGACTAATATTGATCATGTTGATCATTTAGCCACCCAAACGATGCAAATGTTTGTAGAGGCTTATGCTGCCGAAGTTGGTAATTTTGCTTTGAAATTAATTCCTAATGGGGGCTTATATATTGCGGGTGGTATTGCCCCTAAAATATTGCCTTTACTCCAAGACGGAAGGTTTTTGCAGATTCTCAAAAATAAAGGGAGAGTTAGTCCTGTTTTAGAAGATATTCCTATTTATATTGTGCTTAATCCCGAAGTTGGGCTAATTGGAGCCATGCTTTACTCTGCTAGTCTTGTTTGAAGCGAGATCGGATCTTATCGCCTACGGGTAATGGGAATATTTGATTAATTCTCTCTGGTGATTTTTTTAAATCAGCGATCGCCAAGTAGTTAAGTACCGTAAAGTGAGTTTTTTCTATGGCTGAAACTTTGACAGCGCCTTCATTGAGTAAGACTTTTTGGCTATAGATTTTTACCCAGATGTAATATTTGGGCAAAGCCACACCCACTTGGGTCGGTATCTCTCGCAACAGTTCATATTCAACTGTTACTGTTTGTTTGTATAGATCCTGAAAGTAGATTATGAGATCACGTTTAAGCAACTGGTCAAACTGCTCAGGTACATTGCCTTGAATGTGTGAATTTTGAGCGATCGCTAATGGATGCAATGGATGCAATAGCCGTAACGGAGGATATCCTAAGCTTGCCAGCCCAATAAATAAGATCATGCTAACCGTCATTATAATTTGTCTCCTAAATTAACCTTCAGAAATTATCAGAAATTAATTGAGCGGCGCAAAGCGCTGCCCAATATTACTCTAAGGAGCTAGCCTTTGAATTTGCCACGAATGCTCTTCTTGTGGTGTATATGTATATAAGAAGCGATCGTGTAGGCGATTTGTGCATCCCTGCCAAAACTCAAAGCTGGTGGGAACAACCCGATATCCTCCCCAAAAATCAGGTAATGGAATCTCTCCATCCAAAAACTTTTGCTTAACCTGTTCAAATTGCATCAGTAGAAGTTGCCGTGAAGAAATTACAGAGCTTTGTTGAGAACTCCATGCCCCTAATTGACTTCCCCTAGGACGCGAGGTGAAATACTGTAATGATTCGGCTGTGGTTACTTTTTCGGCTGTTCCTGTAATGTGTACTTGCCTTTGGAGAGGTAACCAAGTAAATAAAATTGAAACTTTGGGATTTATCTCGATTTGACGAGCTTTTCGACTCTCATAGTTGGTAAAAAATACTAATCCATTATTGTCAAAATATTTGAGCAATACTGTCCTCATAAACGGCTGTCCTTGCTCGGAAACTGTCGATAAGGTCATTGCATTTGGTTCTAACAACTCAGCATTACAAGCTTGCTGAAACCATTTCTCAAATTGCTTAAAGGGATCATCAAGCAGGTCTTTGCGCCTAAGTTCCCCTTGTTTGTAATCTTCTCTTAATGCATGAATATCCATTTTTTTTACTACTCAATATTAGGATTGTAAAGAACAACATTTTCTTGCTCGTTAGGATCGTTGCGGGAGACGATCTCATGGGCGGCTTCGGTATCACTTAGATTATGGGGGTGATGTGGGACACCTGCGGGAATGAAAATAAAATCACCAGCTTCATTAATTACTGATTGGCTCAGCCCTTGACCATAGCGAGTTTCTACGCGACCCTTGACTAAATAAATAGCAGTTTCATAGTCACGATGAAAATGTGGCTCTGCTGCACCACATGCGGGAATAACCACTAAATTCATCGAAATCCCCTTGGCTCCTGCAGTAGTCCCAGAAATTCCCACAAAATAGGGCAGCTTTTGCAATGTGGCAGTTTCACTGTCAGGACGCACTGTGATGATTTGACTAGAATGGTTAGGTAATTGCTCAGAATCAGAATTAACCATAGCAATTAGAGATAGTTTTTGTGTTTAGCAGTACTTGCTACAAGTACTAATTACATCTTTAATCATATACTCATCAAAATAATACTGCGATCGCACCGATCATTTGTGATTTAAAGGCTTGCTAAATCATCCTTTTCAGTCATCAATTTTTTGCTAGATCGAGCATCTGTTAATATACCAATATCTAGATAGTTAGCTCGATCATAGGGTTTCTCACTCAAAAGCCATGACCAACCAGCCCAAGAAAGCTACAACCAAAAGTAAACCTTCGACATCAAGCAACAAAACTCCTCCAGTCTATTTTCTTTCATTGGAAGTGGAAAATGTTCTTTGCTTCAAAGGGAAACAGGAACTTAATCTTTCAGACAACCAAGGAAAACCATCACAATGGACTGTTATTTTAGGCAATAATGGAGTCGGGAAAACGACACTTTTAAGATGTCTAGCTGGTATGGAAATAATTCCGAGCAGGCAAGATTTAGATTCTCCTTATCGTGCTTATCCCTTAATAACTCTTCTTGGAACTTCAAAAGATTTTAAAGAGTGGAACGCCAATTCAAGGATGAAATGCAACGGGTTCTGATGAAGCAAAGAATACTTCGTAAGGAGTACGATAGTCAAGTGATTTTCTGGGTCTGTAATTGATCAAATTCACTGCCTTCTGAAAGTCCTCTTC
>NZ_JAYGIF010000065.1:0-39144 GCF_034931345.1 Pseudanabaena sp. CCNP1317
TTTGCCATTAATTCTTGTTTCTGTTGCTTTTTCTTCTTTTAATTGATGCAAATCTCTCCATTCTTAACTTAACGATCTGTTTTTGCTTGGATTTCGTTTCTCTTTCCCATCTCGTGAATAATACAGGCTAGACTTTCGCCATCGCAAGAATTCCTTCCACGTAACATCAGTAAATTGATTCCTTCGGTTTCACCAAATTAATCGCTCTCAATCCCGAAATTACCCCCGTACCAATCACTGCACCAGATAGCCCACGCATAGCATTTTCGACAGGAATAATCGGAATTAACATCTTCCAAATTGGTTCTGGCCAGTTAAATAGATAGTAAGTAAATGGAACTTGACTTAAGTGCGCCAATCCACAAATTGTCCAAGTTCCACCAAAAATACCGATCGCTACTTTCACAAAATTATTACTGCTAATTAATTTTGTGAATAATATTCGAGTTGGCAACAAAAATAGCAATATGGCTGACCAGTCGATAAAGGCTCCTGCGATAAAGGTATCTAGAGGAATACCATTACGGGCGATCGCTAAATAAGCATAAACGGCAAGTTCGATCGCAAACAGAACCGTTAAGCCCAAATACCAATATCTACGCTTTTGTCCAATTACCATTGCTCCTGCCGCAAAGCTAGCGATCACGGCTCCCCAAATAGCGATCGCGGGAACTCCTGCGGTATAGGGCGCGAGAAACACCCCGATGAGTGTACCGATGCCACTGGCTAAGGCTCCCGCTATGGGACCAAGCAGCCAACCAAGTAGCGGATAAATGCTCTGACTCAGGGGAATGCCTTTGCCTGAGCCAAGTACAATCGAAAAGGGAATAAATGCTAAGACAGTGACCACCGCCGCGAGGACAATAATATAGGCGATCGGAGCGCCATCGATGGCTGCCCCACCCATCGTTGTTACTTCGCGTTCTACACCTTCAGGGATTTTATTTTCGGTCATGGCGATTTAGACAAGCCTATATTAGCGATCTTTTTAGTATTTATAGCTATGGCCACCTGTATAAGGACAAATCAAAACCTAAATAGTGTGAGGCGACGCTTTGCGCCGCCTCACACTATTTAGAGAATGGCGACAGCTATGGTTTTCATTTTATCGCAAGTAGATAAAGGGCTTGACGCTGAGGCTCATTTGCAGGGCATTTTTTGGCATTGCTGACTCAATGTTGGGGCTTTAAAGTGAGTTCGATATAGCCATTTGCGCTCCTAAGCGATCGGCAAAATAAAAATGACTAGAAATTATCCATAAATTATTGACTTAAATTCTCAAATAGGTTTAAGCTACTTTTATTAGTTATTGCAAGTAATTCTTCTTAGTGTATTGACCGCTTTTCAAAAAATCAATGAAAAAAATTTCATGTTTACCTGCTAATCTTGCCGTAGTCGCAGGATTAGTATCCTTAATCGGCTTAACGGCTTGTACAGGAAATACCCCCAATCCTCCATCTCAGCCTAATGCGGCTCAGACTCCCGCAGCAACTACAGAACCAGCCAAAGAAACTAAAGCTACTCCCACTGAAACCGCACAGGCTCCGCTTAAGGAATTAACGATCGCCTTTGCAACCCGTCGTGACACTACAGATCTACAGACCAAAGTTGATAAGGTGTCGGCTATTTTATCCAAAGAGATGGGTATCCCTGTGAAAGGGATCATCGCCGATGAAACTGCCTCTGTAGAAGCACTCAAGGCTAATCGAGCCAATGTTGCCTTCGTCAGTGGTCGGGCAGCTCTCAAAGCGGAGCTACTATCGGGCGCAAAAATGTACTTAGCTGAGGTGCGTGATGACTATTCGGGTGGTAAGACCTATAACTCGATCTTTGTCGTGCCAGTAGATAGTCCGTTAAAACCCTTGGCAGATGCGACCCAAACCCTTGAGCAGTTGCGTGGTAAAAGTATGGCCTTTACATCACGTTCCTCTGGTTCTGGGTTCATCTTCCCTGTCAGCGAACTGGTGGGGCTGAAGTTTGTGGATGGTCCCGATCGCTTAGATCAGTTTTTCGGTAAAGTTACCTATGGCGATGGCTATAGTAGTGCCTTACAAGCTTTATTGCGTGAACAGGCTGATGTGGCGGTAGTTTCGGAATATGCATTACTGCCACCTTGGATTACCGAAGAAGAAGGCAAAAAATTACGGGTATTGCACCCAGTTCCTAATGTGCCAGCCCACGGCATTTCCATTGATGATAGTGTGCCTGCGGATCAAAGGGAAAAGTTGATTAATGCTTTCTTGAAACTGAATGAACCAGAAAATAAAGAGTTGTTCCGTAGTCTCTACAACTCAACCGAGATAGTCAAAGTCGATCACGAGCAACATTTGGCAACTATGCGGACTGCCATTGAAAGGGCTGGACTGAAACCATAACTGGCTTTTTCCTGTGAAGAACAAGGGGCTTAAGCCCCTTGTTCCTAATGTAATTTAGATTTTTTCTACGCATTTGATTCAAATTTCAAAACCTTAAAATTATGGAACCAATACCACACAGCAAGTCACCTGCGATCGCTTGCCAAAATCTTCGTACCGCTTATCAATCCACTTTAAAGCGTCCCATCTTGAATGGAATTGACTTGAAAATTAATCACGGCGAGTTTGTGGCTCTGCTGGGACTGAACGGCGCAGGGAAATCAACACTTTTGCGATCGCTAGTGGGATTAGTTCCTGTCAGTCAAGGCGAAATTCAGATCTGTGGGACGACTGTTCAGCCCAAACTAGTTGACGAAGTTCGTAAAAATGTGGGGTTTCTCGTGCAAGGGGGCGGCTTAGTCGATCAACTTTCTTGCTTAGATAATGTCTTGTGTGGATGTCTGGGAGATCTGAATACATGGCAAAGTCTGTGGGGATTTCCTAAACGCGATCGCCGTGTCGCGATGCAGTTACTCCAAAAAATGGGTTTGCAAGAACAAATTTATCAAAAGGCAAGACAACTCAGTGGTGGTCAACGTCAAAGGGTGGCGATCGCCCGTACTTTGATTCAATCACCGCATATTTTGTTGGCTGATGAACCCACCACAGGATTAGATGTCTCAGGTATTAATCAAGTGATGACTAGCCTACAGGAAATGAATCGCAAAGGCTTAACGGTTGTAGTGGTGCTGCATGATCTCGCCCTTGCTGCTCAGTACGCACAGCGAGCGATCGTTCTGCAAGAAGGGCAGGTCTGGTATGATGGGGATTGTCAAAATATGGATAGTCAATTTGCCAAGTTGCAAAATCTCTCCCTAGTTCCGTCCGTTAACGCCGCATAATGAAATTTTTTGATCGAATTCGTCCTTACGCCTCTAACCGCTACAATGTCTGGTTATTCAGAGTTTTAGCTATTATCGGTCTAGGTTGGGCGTATATTTGGTCATTACAAGGTTTAAAAATTGATCCCAAACTGCTCCAAACTAGTCTGCCTTACATGACAGATTTTCTGTCACGACTTTGGCCGCCTGATTTGAGCATTTTGGATGTGGCGATTAAGGCTTTGATTGAGACTGTGCAGATGTCGCTTTGGGGAACGACGATTGGGGCGATCCTCTCAATTCCAATTTCCCTATTGTCAGCGCAAAATCTTTCGCCATTGTGGTTACGCTGGATTGCGAATCTCTTTCAAAATACTGTACGTTCAGTTCCATCGATTATCTTAGGTTTGTTTTTTGTGGCGGCGACGGGTTTAGGTGCGCCTGCGGGAACTTTGGCTTTAGGAATTTATACGATTGGTTATTTAGCGAAGTTCTATCAAGAAGCGATCGAGTCCGTAGATAAGCGATCGCTAGAGTCTTTACAAGTGGGGCGTGCCTCTTGGTGGCAGATCGCTCAATACGGGATCATGCCGCAGGTTTTGCCACTATGTCTCGGTTATACGCTCTATATGTTTGAATACAATATTCGGGCTGCCTCGGTTTTAGGTGTGGTCGGTGCGGGGGGCATTGGGTTCGAGTTAGTGAGTTATATTCGTGGGTTTGAATATAACAAAGCAATGACAATGATGTTGGTGCTGTTGGTGGTGGTGACTAGCATTGATGCTATCAGTAGTCAATTAAGGAATAAGTTCAAATCCGATTAATCCCTAGTAAGGATTGGGGATTTAATAAACCGTGATTTCGATGCAAATATCAAACCCTAAATTTGGGGTGATCGCATAGAAATAAAAGTTTTGCTTAGGAAGTAATACCAAAACACAAAATGGCGTAGCCATTTTGTGTTTTGAAAAACCTTACTGGGGTTGGCTTTTAATTCATAAAAGTGTTGTCAAACTTTCGTGAATCAAAAGCCAAAGAAATGAAGGTGGCGCTTTGCGCCGCCTTCATTTCTTTGGCTTTTGATTTGGCTTAGGTAGCTCTTTGATTGCTATAGCAACTCAAGTTTAGGGTTTTAATGTAGAATGGGGATACATAATTTTTCCTAAATTATCCTCATGGAAATAGCGATCGCCCTATTGCAGCATTACAGTTTTGATCTTGGTGGGTATACCATTAGGGATTTGACTCGTGCATGGGGCAGTTTTAAGCCTGAATGGGTACGCCAAGCTGTTATCGAATCACTGTTTCAAGGAAGATATAAAGCAGTCTCTGTTGATCAAATTTTGCATCTATGGGAACGCAAAGGGGAACCAAATTGCCGCTACAATCGAGAATTTGAGCGTTTAGTTTGTGGTGATGTAGCCGTGATTTATGAAGATCGGATTTTTTACACGCCTCCACATACTTCCAATCGAGAAACGGCGATCGTCGAAATTCCTCCATTTAAAGCTATAGAAGAATCAAATCCACCACTTCCATTTCCACGCCGCTCAATGATGGGAACTGCAAAGATTGCTAAAGCTGCTCCTCAAATTGCTGAACCAAAACCGCAAAAATATCCTACTCGGCTTACCACACCTTCGGGAATGACAGCCCCCGCAAAAGTTTATCCTCCAACTTCAGAAGCTGAGTATTCTGAAGTCTATCGCTCCGCTTATGAAAATATGACTTTACTTGCTGAGTCTTCAATGTTTGTCGATAAGTTGCGATCAATGTGTAGCGATCGCTTAGTTCTACCAGTTCCTGAAATTGGTTCTGAAATTGATAAAGTAGAAGTGGCAATTGAGAATTAGATTCTATACTTATCAAGTTTTGCCTTGTCCGTTCATTTCTCAGCTTGAATAAAACCTAAGAATTGTTGGTGCAGCGCTACGCACTGCACCAACAAAATATCTATGCAAAACACAGAGCCGCAGAATAATTTAAATCTATTTGGAATTCTGAGGCAATTAGTTTTAGATTCCAGCTTTGAATTCGCAAAGTTTCACCCATAGGACTCTCTAGCAGTGGAGTCACATCCACCTGATCCAGAATATTGGCAATACCTTCCCCTGTTGCTTTCCCATAGGCTTCCTTGAGAGTCCATACTTGATAAAAAGCTATGTACTTGTCGCGATCGCATAAGTTGCTAATAACTTTCTGCTCTGAAGGTAAGAAGTAACGCTCAGCAATACTATCAACATCACATTGGGAATTAATAAATTCCAAATCTATACCTATCTCATCATCACTACACAATGCATAGATTGCTAAATCTTGAGAATGCGATAGATTAAAATGAAGCCCGTTGAAATTTTGAATGTAAGGTTTGCCGCGATCGCTATAACCAAACTGAATTGCTCTGGGTTCACAGCCTAGCCTTAACGCTAGAATTTCCCGTAAATTCCCTCTTGCCGCGACAAAATTGCGCTTGAGATATTCACGCTTGAAGCGATCAGCACGCGATCGCTCATCCTCTGAAAGGATCTGCCAAAGACGATCGCATTCAGTTTGTGAAATATCTAGTCTAGCTTGATAAAGTTGTAAGTCTTGATACATGACGACCAATTGACAATGGCGCGATCGTGCCAAAATCTAATAATAGCAAAGCAAAAAATGGCTGCGCCATTTTTTGCTTTAAAAAACCTTACTGGGTTTGATATAAACTTTTTGAACTTGAGATGGGATTAGAAAATCTATGAATTTGCCCCTAGTGATCGGCGCATTAATAGTCTCTTTACTGCTGTTGTGGTGGTTGCTGAGCGTCATTAAAGCTAGCTTCAAAACTGCATTTTTGTTAGTTGCCGTGATTTTTGCAATCCAAGTATTGACTGGTGTTGGTCCCCAGCAAATTTTTGCCCAAGTAGGTCAATGGATGGGTGACTCCATGGGAGGCTTAGGAAAATGGCTCCAGAATTGGGGGGACAAGGGCAAAGTTGATCCAGATCCTAAAAAACAATCACTAATTTGGTTGATGGAAATAGCGATCGCCTTGATTAACCCATGAAATAAAAGGGGATGCGTTGCATCCCCTTTTATTGTGATTAGCCCCCTGCGATCGCAGGAATGATACTTACTTCATCACCATCATTGAGGGCTGTATTAGCCCCATCCAGAAAGCGAATATCTTCGCTGTTGACATAAAAATTAACAAAACGACGGAGATTACCCTTTTCATCACAAATGCGGGCTTTGATCCCTGGGCAACTAGTTTCCAGTGAGTCAATAATTGCTTGAACAGAATCACCAGTACACTCGACAGTGGCTTGATTATTGGTCAATTGTTGCAATGGAGTGGGAATTAAAACTTTAACAGCCATATTTTTGGATCAATATCAATTCAGAGAACTTTGGACTTAGATTTTACCCAATCATATATAGCGCTCCTAAATGAGTTGTAAGATTTTGAGTGTTGAGAGAGTGCGCCCCTTCGGGGCGCACTCTCTCAACATATTTAGGATTGCTATAGATGCGGCGCTTTGCGCCGCATCTATATGGTTGGGTTTATATGTATTTTAACTTGAGTGCGATTAACGTCTGACTTTGCCAGCAAATCCCGAAGCTTTAAATTGCTTAAGCTCAAGAGGCTCAGGCTGTTCGGCGGGAATTGCTACCATAATTTCAAAATCACTTTTGCCAGCAGGAATTTCCTCAACTGCACCTAGTCGCGCTCTCTCAGGCATAGCATCATTACCATTCGCATCGTAGATCCGCCCAAAAATATCGGCATTGTACACAACTTTGCCCGATGGGTTGTCTGTATTTCCTTTAATCATGTAGCACTTTGCCGACATGATGCCGCCGCCTAGCACCATATTTTTACCTGCATCACCTGTGCATGGCTCGTAAGTAATATTAGTCAGTTTTATCTGCACATTTGCCCAAGCATCGGCGCTAAAGGCAAAGGTACAAATACAAAGTAAGAGAGACAAAACGGCAACATTGAAACCCTGTAGGAATTTTTTGATGTTTTTAGTCTTTGCGATCGCCATAAATAAACCTATTTTATAAACCTTTGGATAAAAAATTTTCAGACAAAAGAATGGCTTCTTTGACGTGGTAAAATTCATCTTAGCTCTTGAAGGAGGTCTATTTTTAATGCCACTTAGTCTATTGATTGCAACGTTACCTGAAGCGTATAGAATTTTCGATCCACTGGTAAACGTTCTTCCCGTTATTCCTGTCTTTTTCTTGCTACTCGCTTTTGTGTGGCAAGCAGCAGTTGGTTTCAAATAGGTTTCACTTTTAAGTCTTGACTTAATCAAAAAAACTTATAAAAAACTTTTAAGTACAACCTGTACGTTTGTACTGTCTCAATTTATAAAACAAAAACGATATAAGCAATCGGGGTAGCGGCAACGTTACCCCGATTGCTTATATCATCTGTCTTGAAAAGGCAGACACTTACAGCGCTTTGCGCTGTAAGCACTAAAAATATTATTTTTCATGAACTATGGAAACCCTTGGTCGCTGGACGAACAAATTTTTGATGTTCAATTTGTTCTTAGTATTTTTCTTTTTTGCGTGGTTGTTGGTTGCCCTCGGAGGCGAAACCCTAAAAATAAATCTTGGATTAGAACTATGGAGACAACTCTGGGAGCCATTGATTCAACCCGTGTTAGGTATTGTTATGGCTGGTGCGATCGCTAGTGGCATCATCTCTAAAGTTAAGCAAAAATTAGCGAAACCCTAGTCATCGAAAAAGGCGCTTTGCGCCTTTTTCCTATACATGTCTTACCCAGCCATTGATCGTGAAGCGACTATCGGCAAAATATTCTGATGGGCAACTGACGGGCAAAACTTCATGCATACAGTGGCTAGGAAAAAAGATGATCGTATTGTTAGTAGGCTGAATTACCTTGCGTGAGTCTGCGGCGACAGAGTAGCCATTTTCGATTTTGCTGTCATAGATGACTAATTCGCCACCAGTAAAAGACTTGGGTTCACGATAGTAGTAGTACACATAGGTCAAAATTCGTGAAGCGCAGTCTGGACTACCATTGTCATTATGAACCTTGTAATAATTGCCATGATTATGGGCAGTCATTTGTGACTCAATTTGTCCGATCGCAAAGTCTTTGATATCTAAGTGCTTGATGATCTGTGGTGATATTTTTCGTACTAGATTAACCATTAAATCTGAGAATTCAGGGAAATGGGCAAGATAAAAAGAGCGGCGATAGTTGGGATCGGAAGCTGAATTTGTAGTAGGAAGAAAATCAGGCTGTTTATTAATGGTGTAGCGTAACAAGTCATTTAGTTGACTTGCTGATAAAAAATCATCAATTAATGCATAGGGAGATGGAATTACCTCTACTTCTGGGGGAATCTTTAAAACAATAGAATCACTAAGTGTTGATTGCTTATAATCTGGAATTTCTGATACATATGTTGGTGCTTGGGAAAGAGCATCATTGTTATTTATTAATAAGTTTTGTTTTGTATTAATAGCCCAAAAGCTTTCTCCAAACTGATGATCGACTAATGTACATTCAAAGTTTCGCCAAGAAAATTTACAGTTTTGAGGTTGAGATAATACTTTTTTGTTCAAGCTATTAATGAAGGTTTCATCAAGGCTTAGTAAAAGTTTTAGCTCAGTGGTTGAAATCCAGAAACCCGAATCAGCAATATGCTTTACATTGTCAAGTCTTTGGATTAAGGAATTAACTTGACAATGAGTATCTTCAGAAATTATTTGGGGCTTTCGATGCTGCGCTTTCATAGGTTTAATGATTACTGTTATTTTATTTGAGCCATATCTCATAAGTACCTAGGTTTAATAAAACCAAGAACCCAAATAAGCGGAATCGCCCGCTTATTTGGGTTTTATATTTAATTATGCCTACCTACTTATACGGCTTAAATAACTCTAGTTAGACCAGCTTGGCATTAATAAAATCGGTGGATCATAACTGCTTGTTTGCATATTGCGACTAGTTAGTTTTGACGTTAGCTGATCAGCGATCACCCCAGAGATCCTGTCATTACCAGTGATATTTAAAAATGGCAAAGCAATGTTGACATTAGCTTCACTGAGCAATTGATCTAATAGTCTTTCAAAGGAAGCTGGAGTCTTACGAATTGGTAATTCTCTTGTTTCTGGCAAATTGAATTTTTTTCTAGATAAACTACGCAAATCTGCGATCGCTACATCTAATGTTCCTATGGCATCAACTAGCTTATTATCTTTAGCCTGTTGTCCAGTATAAAGTCGCCCATCCGCTAGCTTACGAACTACCTCTAAGTCTAGTTTGCGACCTTTAGAAACGTCGGTGATAAATTCTTGGTAAGTACTTTGTAGGATATCTTGCAGGAGTTGACGCTCAGGATCGCCTAGTTCGCGAAATGGCGAAAAAATATCTTTGTAGGGACCAGTTTTGATCGTTTGTGATTGGATTCCCACCCGATCTAATAATTCTTTAGCATTAAAACCGCTTAAAATCACGCCGATACTGCCTGTTAATGTACCAGCATTCGCATAAATCTTAGTTGCTGAACTTGCGGCATAGTAGCCGCCACTGGTCGCTTGATCGAGCATACTTACGACAACGGGCTTTACTTCACTTAAGTCCTTAACGGCTTGGTAGAGTTCTTTGCTTGCACCTACCGTTCCCCCAGGGCTGTTAATTGATAGCAATACGCCTTTAACAGATTCGTCTTCAATTAATTCACGTAGGCGATCGCGTACTGCCATTGCCCCTGATGACGAAGCCCTTGCTCCTGTAATCGCCCCATCTAGTGACACTAGTTCGAGGCGATCGCGATCGAGTACTTTCTTTAAATTCAACTCTTCATCCATTTGGCGACGCTGGATGCCAAAAGTTGCCGAGATGAAACAAATTGCGACTAAGACGAGAGCAATGATGCGATTAAGTTGCATAGGGAATTTTTGTGGCGGCTGCTTTAGTTTAGTATAAAACCCAGAAAGTATAGGTAGTGCATCGTGTCGCCTATACTTTCTGGGTTAAAATCATCATCTGTAACAAAACTACTAATTTAAACAGCTTTTTTGTAAGCTTTCTTCACAATCATGGCTAATAAAGCGCTCAACAATCCCTCAACTAAAGCATCTCCTAAAGATAAAGAAATAGTTCGCGATTATTTTAATTCCACTGGCTTTGATCGCTGGCGGCGGATTTATGGCGAAGGTAGTGATGTCAATCGAGTGCAACGCGATATCCGTACTGGACATCAACAAACTGTTGATTATGTTTTGAACTGGTTTAAAAATGACAAGAATGCCGTAAATCAAACGGTCTGTGATGCGGGTTGTGGTACTGGTAGTTTGAGCATTCCCCTCGCGGCAATGGGCGCAAAAGTATATGCCAGCGATATTTCCGAAAAGATGGTGGGTGAAGGCAAGAGCCGCGCTAATGATCCTGAAAACCCTGTTTTTGAAGTCAAGGATTTAGCTGCATTGTCTGGACAATACGACACTGTAATCTGTCTGGATGTCTTGATTCATTATCCTGATCTTGATTCCGAAGTGATGATTGCTCATCTAGCCTCTCTTGCCAAATCCCGCTTGATTCTCAGTTTTGCTCCTAAAAATCCTTACTATGTGCTGATGAAAAAAGTAGGCGATATGGTTCCTGGTCCTAGTAAGGCAACTCGCGCCTATCTACACAAGGAGTCTGATGTGCACCGTGTTCTTCAGAAGCTAGGCTTCACGATTAAGCGTAAAGAATTTACTGCCACCTCATTTTATTTCTCTCGCTTAATCGAAGCTGTCCGCAATTAACTAAAAAAATCACCGCCTCTCGGCGGTGATTTTTTTAGTTATAGAACAATCTCATATAATTTACAAAAAGACTGCCGAAATAAAATTATGCCTGTCCTTAACGCCAGCACCTTGACACTAGATCAGGTCTATTACCATCTTAAATTTCAAAAATTATCCTACGGCTCTTTTATATCTTTACTTCAGCTAGAGCCATTATCAGAATTTGAATGTGCTGAGCTTAGACAAATTCGTATTGATTTTGAAAGCTATCTTAACGACGGAAAAGTGCTTGAGAATATGGTGATGGCTTTAACGGTAATGCCATTGTTGAGGCTAGCAGGTTTTTATCGCGCTCCGATCAAAATGCGAATGGAACAGGAAATAGGTCGGCTTAATATTGAAGATGAAGATATTAGTATCACAGGTAGATTAGATCTGATTTGTATTAATAAGAATCGTCCTGCGATTAATGATATTGCTTTTTGGATTTTAGCGATCGAGGCGAAAAATACGAGTATCAGTGCATCGGAAGGCTTACCACAATTACTTACCTATGCCTATAAAAGTTTAGAACAGCAAAAATCCGTTTGGGGATTAACTACCAATGGAGTGTATTACGAGTTTTTCTATATTCAGCAAAATCCTCAAAATGCTTCATCTCCAACTTATCAACCCTTGCCATCTCTACATCTGATGGAGCCTGAGTCCTCAGAAAAGTTGCTGCAAGTCTTAAAAGCCATTTGCAAATTGCAGAATAGTGTGAACAATTTAACTGCGGCAATTTAAAAGCTAAAAACTAAGAAAGTATGGCAGCGCTTTGTAGAGCTGAATGCTTTTAGATTTTAAGCTGTAAGAATTCTTTACATTTTATATTTAGGCGATCGCATAGAAATAGCTGCAAAACCTGTTTGAATAGAAAATAGTGCTTTTAACTAAGTAGGGGCGGCGCAAAGCGCCGCCCCTACTTACCTTTAAATTTCTATTGTTTTAATTAATTTTCATATTATTTTTAGTTTATCCTATGGTTGCATCATCAACAGTTCGCATTAGTTCTCGCAAAAGTCAGCTAGCACTGGTACAGACGCATTGGGTACAAGCGGAACTAAGCAAAGCACATCCTGATCGCCAGTTTGATGTCGTCACCATGAGTACACAGGGCGATAAAATCCTTGACGTGGCATTAGCCAAAATTGGAGATAAGGGCTTATTTACTAAAGAATTAGAAGTCTCAATGCTGACTAAGGAGTCAGACCTTGCAGTACATAGTCTTAAAGATTTACCAACTCATTTACCAGAGGGACTAATTCTTGGCGCAGTAACTGAACGTGAAGATCCTGCCGATGCCTTAGTAGTCCATGAAAAGCTTAAGGACAAAACCCTCGCAACTTTGCCATCAGGTACTGTAGTTGGTACATCTTCACTGCGTCGCTTAGCTCAGTTACGCCATTACTATCCTCACCTCACCTTTAAGGATGTACGAGGTAACCTGAATACGCGCTTACAAAAGCTCGATTCTGGTGAGTACGATGCGCTAATTCTTGCGGCCGCAGGTTTGCGTCGTTTGGGAATGGGCGATCGCGTACATGAGGTCATCGATGGAGAAATTTCACTTCACGCGGTCGGACAGGGTGCGTTAGGAATTGAGTGCCGTGCTGAAGACCCCGATATCTTGGCTTTGTTTACACCAATCATCCACTATCCCACCACACAACGCTGCCTCGCTGAGCGTGCTTTCTTGCGTGAACTTGAAGGTGGTTGTCAAGTTCCTATTGGTGTGAATACTTCCATTACTGCTGATAAGTTAACTCTTAAAGGAATTGTCGCAAGTCTTGATGGGCTGACTCTAGTTAAGGGCGAAGTAACAGGCGATCTGACTAATCCTGAAGCGATCGGAGCAGAACTTGCTGACGACTTAAAATCTAAGGGCGCTCAAGACATTCTCAATAAGATCTTTGCTGAAGTGCGTGCTTAGGGACGCATAGTAAAGAACCAAATTTTTGTAGCACGGCAAAGCCGCGCTACAAAAATTTGGTTCTTTATTTAGCAGAGACTCTAGTACTAATTCACGAAAGTGTGACCACACTTTTGTGGGTTAATAACCAAATCCAGTAGGGGTTTTAAAACAGAAAATGGCTTAGCCATTTTCTGTTTTGGTGTAAGTTCGTGCTTTAAAATGCGAAAAAGAGAGTAAAATTGTAAATTCCCAAACAAATTTTTATAGGTTGTAGTACTCATAGCACAGCAACCTATAAAAATCAATAATTGAGTTGATAGCGTTGTGCAGTCTGACTATTTAGAACGAATTCTCAAAGCTCGCGTGTATGATGTCGCGCAAGAATCTCCCTTAGAATTGGCTCCCAATCTATCGGCAAGATTAAATAATCGACTGTTACTTAAAAGAGAAGATATGCAATCTGTCTTCTCCTTTAAGTTACGTGGTGCTTATAACAAAATGGCGCAATTGCCCCATGATTTGCTCATGAAAGGTGTAATCGCTGCGTCAGCAGGAAATCATGCTCAGGGCGTGGCTCTTAGCGCTCGCGAGCTAGGTACAAAAGCGATTATTGTCATGCCTGTGACTACACCACTGGTGAAAGTAAATGCCGTAAAAATGCGTGGTGGTGAAGTAGTTTTGCATGGTGACACCTATGATGATGCCTATGCCTATGCCCGTCAACTGGAAGCAGAAAAGAATTTAACTTTTATTCATCCCTTTGATGATCCTGATGTAATTGCGGGACAGGGAACGATTGGTATGGAGATTTTGCGCCAATATCAGAAGCCAATCCATGCGATTTTTGTCGCGATCGGTGGTGGTGGATTGATTTCAGGTGTGGCAGCCTATGTGAAGCGATTACGTCCTGAGATTAAAATCATTGGTGTGGAACCTGTGGACTCTGATGCGATGTCGCGATCGCTTCAGGCTGGACATCGAGTGCGCCTTGAGCAAGTTGGTTTATTTGCTGATGGGGTGGCAGTGCGCGAAGTTGGTACAGAGACATTTCGGCTTTGTCAGCAATATGTCGATGAAATCTTGCTAGTTGATACCGATAATACCTGTGCAGCGATTAAGGACGTTTTTGAAGATACACGCTCGATTTTAGAGCCTGCTGGAGCCTTGGCGATCGCAGGTGCGAAGGCTTATGTTGAGCGTGAGGGCATCGCAGGACAAACGCTAGTAGCGATCGCCTGTGGTGCGAATATGAACTTTGATCGCTTGCGATTCGTTGCCGAACGTGCCGAATTAGGCGAAAACCGCGAAGCCATTTTTGCGGTAACCATTCCTGAACAGTCGGGAAGTTTGCGGAAGTTTTGCGAACTGCTGGGCAAACGGAACTTAACTGAATTTAGCTATCGGATTGCCGATCAAGAAATTGCTCATATTTTTATCGGTGTGCAGATTGTCAATCGTGCTGATGCCGCAAATCTAGCAACCACTTTTGCAGGGAATGGATTTACGGCGATCGAGATTACAGATGATGAACTGACGAAACTACATTTGCGCCACATGGTCGGCGGGCGATCGCCTCTTGCAAATAATGAGTTACTCTATCGCTTTGAGTTTCCTGAGCGTCCAGGAGCTTTGATGAAGTTCGTCGGCTCCATGAGTCCTAATTGGAATATTAGCTTATTCCATTATCGAAACAATGGTGCAGATTATGGAAGGATTGTTGTGGGTGTGCAAGTACCACCATCAGAAATGGAAGAGTGGCAAGCATTTGTCGATACTCTTGGTTATCGCTATTGGGATGAAAGCCAAAATCCAGTCTATAAGCTGTTTTTAGGTTGAGTTTCGTTTGCTAAGTAGCTCACCATAATTAAACCCTAAAACCAGAAGCTGTCCCGCCCGCGTAGCAGGCGGGACAGCTTTCTAGGTTTTTAGTTTACTTATGCCTAGCTACTTATTGATATTATTTAGGGACGCGCAGTTAAAATAAAGAATCATCTTTTTTGTAGCATGGCTTTGCCATGCTACAAAAAAGATGATTCTTTATCACAGCAATTGTTAGTTTAGGAGCATATATTTTATGGGCGAGTCAAAACGCCGTAAGCAGGTATTAGGTGAGGACTATGGTAAGACTGAGCCGATCGCATCTTGGATACCTTTCTTAACCAAAGACAAGGCAAATAAATTTGTCGAAGTGTCTACCCAAGCGGCTTGGTACGGTATTGGTGCAACCGCCTTAATCTGGGTGACGATTCGGTTTATTGGTCCCGCCTTTGGTTGGTGGCATCTTGCCGATTAACCTATGACCTGTCATTTATTAATTCCTGCGGCAGGTAGCGGCAAACGCATGGGAGCCGATTGCAATAAGTTGCTATTACCTTTACTCGGCAAGCCAATTTTGCAATGGACTCTAGAAGCAGCGATCGCTTCTGAGGCGATCACTTGGATTGGCGTGATGGGACAACCCCATGATTATCCAGAGTTTCAAAAGATTTTTAATGAGATCAGTCTACTGAAGCCAATTCGACTGATTCAAGGTGGAGCAACTCGTCAAGCTTCGGTATTCAATGGTTTAAAAGCTTTGCCGATAGATTGCGATCGCGTCTTAATCCATGATGGCGCAAGATGCTTGGTGACACCTGAGTTATTTGATCGCTGTGATCTCGCTTTGCAAGAGATGCAGGGTTTTATAGTGGCTGTACCAGTCAAAGATACGATTAAAGTCGTCGATGGCTTGACCATTGTCGATACCCCTAACCGCGATCATCTTTGGGCAGCGCAAACCCCCCAAGGTTTCCAACTAGACGTAATCAAAAATGCTCATCTTACCGCCTTGGAACTGGGATGGGAAGTCACCGATGATGCGGCTTTATTAGAAAAAGTTGGCTTAGCAGTACAGATCGTGATGGGTGAAGAAACTAATCTCAAAGTGACTACACCTCAAGATTTAGCGATCGCTGAATTTATTTTAAAACAACGTAATAACTAAAAAAAGGCGCAAAGCGCCTTTTTTTAGACCTTGAGACTTCTCAGTACAACCAAGAGTTCGGAATCTTCACGCTTAAAAACTGGCAGAAATTCGATATGTTTATAACGGATGATGCCATGAATATCGATGATGCAATAGGCGCGTTTACTGCCAAATAAACTGGAAACCCCGTACTTTTTGCAAACCTCTTGGTTGCGATCGCTTAGCAAGGGAAACTGTAAACCTAGCTTTTTAGAAAACTCAATATGCTTCTCAATTGGATCGGTACTAATGCCAAGGATTTCTGCTCCAGCTTCCCGAAATTTTGTCCAATCATCTGCGAAACATTGCATCTCACTGGTGCAAAGCGGAGAGAAATCTCCTGGATAAAAGGCTAGTACAACATTGGTCTTACCTTCGTAGCGGCTGAGGGTAATATCACCGCGATCGCTAGGTAAAGTAAAATCTGGAGCTTTTTGACCGACTTCGACAGACATAGAGTTTCCTGTATTACCTTTTGATTTGGGGTTTAGACTGGAGCATAGTATTTGGTTCACAGCCACTCATCATCTTATCAACAATACTACCTACCATGGAAAGCCCTGACATTAATTCTCCTAGTCACGCCATAACCATTCATCTATCTAGTGAACTCTATGAAAGCTTGGTCGAAAAAACTAAAATTACTGGTAAAACGGAGTCAGAGTTGGTAATTCAGGGTTTACATTATATTTTGGGTAACAGGTTAGGATCAACTTTTGTTCAACAAGAAGAACTTGAACGCTTTTCAGCCTTAGAAGCTACCCTAGAGCAAAAACTCAAGCAATATGTAGAACATTTAATTAAAGATCGAGTTTCATCATCGGAGTTGGTTGAGACTTCATCTCAAGGCAGTCTTAACCACGATTTAGACTACAAGAGAAATATGCCTATCCCCACGATTCGACCATTACAAGTTGGCGATCGCGTGTTGATTTTGGAACCAGATAGTCCTTATTACATGGCAAAGTTGCTGGTGATCAGGACTAGTTTAATTCGAGCAACGGTGGATACGGAAACAGGCGAGAAAACATTTTTAAAACGAGATTTGCGATTTGTGGAATCTGCCAATGAAGAGTGATACCAAAAACACAAAAGTGTGACGACACTTTTGTGTTTTTGGATGATTTGTATGATGGGTGGCGCTTCGCGCCGCACATCATTTTTTGTTTTTGGGTGAAATCTTTGGCGATCGCAAGACTTTAATAATAGCTAATCCTGTAATAGCGCCATAGATTAATCCTTGCAAGGCACTAGCCAAGATGGTTGACTTCGACATATAGCCGTAATACAGCCCCAAGGTACTTAGAGACAAAGCGAGTGGACTGGCAAACAACCACAGTCCCGCCGCCCGAAATGATTTGAGTAACTGCCATTGGCAAATACCTACAGTCACACCAATAATCGCAAAATCAATCATCAAAATCGAGGGCGATGGCAAGTTCTGCCCCTGCGATCGCCATGATAGGGATGGCACAAAAAAGATAATCATCAGTCCGACAGTCCAACCACATAGAGTTAATGGCAACCACCATCCCTCCTTGGTAAAGCGATCGCGCAAAACTACCGACTGAGCGATGGCAATCCCCACGGCATGTAGTATTTCATTGAGCAAAATACGCGATCGCAGATCGTAAGGATCTTGCCAAACGAGGATCGGTAACATCGCATTGCCAATAATATTTGCAATTAGCCATAGCCACCAAAAGCTCTTTCCTACTTTTTTTGACATAGACTTTTGACATAGACTAAAGGAAAACAAGTTAAACCATGACAGATACAGTATCAGCTAAATTAACAGGTAAGAAAGCGATCGTTACTGGAGCAAGTAGTGGTATCGGCAAAGAAGTAGCGTTGCGACTATTACAAGCTGGCGCACAGGTCAGTCTGGTTAGCCGCCATCCCGATCACGTTCTTAGCATACCCGCAGGCAGTAATGCTAAAGGCTATGCCATAGACCTCGGTGATATTTCTCAAGTTGCCACAAAGATGCAAGCGATCGTTACGGAGATGGGCGGCGTAGATATTTTGATCAATAATGCAGGTATGGCGTATATCGGCGAATTAATTGATATGCCTCTGACCGAATGGCAGAAGTTGTTTGACCTGAATCTCACCAGTGTATTCCAATGCTTACAGACTGTATTGCCAACCATGCGATCGCAAAAGAGCGGCACGATTATTAACGTGGCTTCGATCGCAGGTAAGCAAGGTTTTCCCAATTGGGGCGCATATTGCGCGAGTAAATTTGCGCTATTGGGTTTGACACAGGCGATCGCCGCCGAAGAACAACCCCACGGCATCAAAGTTATGTCCATCTGCCCTGGTTCAGTCGATACGCCTCTATGGGATACCCTCGGCGATAAAGTACCACACAGCTTTAATCGAGCCGCTATGCTTCGACCTGCCACGGTCGCTGAATCGATCATGACTTTAATAAATCTACCTGCCGATGCAATGATCAATGATCTTGTGCTAATGCCCAACGCAGGAACTTTTTAAATTCCAGCAAAAGGCTTTGGTTTGATATTTATTTAGTCATTAAGAGAGTGGCGGCGCTTTGCGTCGCCACTCTCTTAGTAACGTGAGTTCGGGATAAGCTACAAAATTTTAAAAGCCAAAACAGTAAAAGCATCGCGAAGCGAGGCTTTTACTGTTTTGGCTCCTAGAAATGGTTCGCGCCGCGAACCGTTTCTAGGAGCCAATTTGAAATTAACCCGAACTGAGGTTAAAAGAGGATTTGGAGACCAAATCCCTACACATTTTGTAAAGGTAGGGGCTTGGTCTCCAAGCCCCATTCTCAGCGTTCTACTGCATCTATAGCTGCCGTCGATAGTGTTAGGACAAAAGCAAAACCCAAGAAGAGAATGGCGGCGCGAAGCGCCGCCATTCTCTTCTTGGGTTTTATGTCCTTATACACTTGGCGACAGCTATATATCTTATGGATGGAATTAACTGAACCTTAACCCATAAGTGCCTAAGCCACGAAGGAATAGTTTAGAATTATGTAGGTATATTAAATAACGATTGAAAAAGTTCAATCTATTGAGAGAAGCAATAACTCCCACTGATCTGCGAATATGGGAGAATATATTAAATTTTATAGTTTGAATCGCTAGTTAAACACCTTTTTATGCTGGTAGTTTCGATCTGACTCAAACACGAAATTTTGATGTTTATTTACTGTTTTCTCCGCATTTTTTAGCCTCCTCCTTCTTAAGTTAATTCACTAGACATCTAGTAAGTATCACCATGACGATCAGTATCTCTCGCCCTGTTAATTCCACTTCTGAGAATGATTCAAAAGCCGCCAAAGTCCTTGAATCTCTACCCACCCGAAAGGCAATTTCGCAAGTTATTCGCGATCGTGTGATCGCGGCTGGCGATCCTTTTTTTGCCAATGACTCGATCTCCCATCACATTAGCGAAATCGAACGGGAAGAGTTAAAAAAAGAAATCGAAGGTAAACTGCAAGGCGTTTTTGACTCGTTGATTATCGATACTGCCAATGACCACAACACCAAAGAAACTGCCCGTCGGGTAGCCAAGATGTATGTGGATGAAGTTTTTAAGGGGCGTTATCATCCTATGCCCAAAGTTACAGACTTTCCCAATGCCAAGGAACTTGACGAAATTTATACTCTTGGTCCAATTACCGTGAGATCGGCATGTTCTCACCACTTTGTGCCGATTGTAGGGCAAGCTTGGATTGGTATCGTCCCTAGCGATCGCGTTATTGGCATCTCTAAATTTAATCGCATCGTAGATTGGGTGATGAGTCGCCCGCATATCCAAGAAGAGGCGGCAATCATGGTTGCCGATACGATTGAAAATCTGATTAAGCCTAAAGGTTTAGCATTTGTGATCAAGGCTCAGCATATGTGCATGACTTGGCGTGGAGTCAAAGAACCCGAAACCAAAATGGTTAACTCAATCGTGCGCGGTTCTTTCCGAAGTGACCCATCAATGAAAAAAGAATTCTTCGATCTGATTCGGGCACATGGCTTTGGCGATTCGTAAGATATTTTGCACTTGAGAAAAACCCAGAGATTAGGATCGGTACTTTGTACCGTCCCTAACCTCTGGGTTTTAATTTGTGATGGCTAGCATTTATAGTGTTCTGTAGAAGAATTTATATTGAAGATAATGAAAAATTGGCTGAAGCGATCTTTTGATTTCATATTATGTATAGCGATCGCAAGTTGTATAAGCCTAAGTATATTTCTGGGAACAGTATTGGGTGATGCTCAGCCTGTGCAAGCAAAACTTACCGATGATACTTACGACGGCAATATTTTTGCCCTCTATGGAGGCAATGGCTCCATTGTGCCACCTCGGATTAGCTTAGCTCAATCCCTTGAGATTGGTCGAGCGGCGATGCTGGTTTTTTATGTTGATGACAGTGCTGATTGCAAAAGATTTTCGCCAATTCTCAATTTAGCTCAAGGATTTTATGGTAAGACGATTAGTCTGATTGCAGTTCCTGTTGATAGCTTGGACTTACAACACAATAACTACACCCCCGCCGACGAAGCTTACTACTACAAAGGTACAGTGCCTCAAACAGTCCTAATTTCTGGTGAAGGCAAAGTTAGCTATGATCGCGAAGGGTTATTTGGCTTTGAAGAACTCGACTCGGCAATTCGAGATCTACTAGGGTTACCCGAAGCGCCGCCCGAATTAAAATTCCGCAAAACCGATAAAGTCATCAACGAATTGAATCCTTAATTTATCGCCCCCTAGCCCCCAATTCTGGGGGAAAAAGAAAATATATTCAAAGTCCCCCAGAATTGGGGGATTTAGGGGCTTAGATACATCGAAACGTAGACAGTTAGAATAGTGTGTACATGGTAGCGCCTCCCACAGGAGAAAAGAACCTAATTATTTGCCCTTTTTCCTTATATGGCAGCAAACCCAGAAATTATTACTCCAGATGTAGCGATCAATGACGATCTTGTAGATCTTGATTTGATTCGTCAACAGTTAGCAAATCGTGCTCAGCAATTATCAATTCCCCAGATCGAGAAGCATTTATTTTTATGTGCTGACCAGACTAAACCGCTCTGTTGTCAAAAAGAAGTCGGTTTGCAAGCATGGGACTATCTCAAACGGCGGATTAAAGAACTTGATCTCGAAGTCAAAGTATTTCGTACTAAAACTAATTGTTTGCGGGTATGCGATCGCGGACCAATTTTACTAGTTTATCCCGATGGCGTTTGGTATCACTCGGCAACGGCTGAGGTATTAGAGAAAGTACTTCAAGAACATATCATTGCTGGCAAAATCGTCTCAGACTACGCTTTTGTTGCACCTGCTTAAAATCCAAAAAAAGTAGCGGCGCGAAGCGCCGCTACTTTTTTTTGGATTTTAATACCAATTCACAGAAGTGTGGCAACACTTTTGTAAACTAAAAACCAAACCCTGTAAGGGTTTTGAAAGCACAAAATGGCGTAGCCATTTTGTGCTTTGGTATAACGTGAGTTCGATATAGCCATTTGCGGCGTGCGAAGCACGACGCAAATGGCGAAAAATGGTAAGAACCGCTTAGCGATTCTTACCATTTTTCGCTTTCGTCGAACTGACGTTGGATTTTAAGACTTTTATTGAGAAAGGGCTGCTTTGCGGGAATCAAATAGCTGCAAAACTGCACTCTTGATCATTGACATTACATAAGGGTCGCAGCTTGCAAGCAAATCTTCAGAAGTTAAATTGCCCTTAAAAAATTCCTTGGAAAGATTTAACATGCGCTGCATTTCTGCAAAACCAATTGATTTCACCATAAAAGTTGCTACAGGCGAATTTTTGACATCGTAACTAGAGTCAACTGTACGCCCCTTGTCTAGAAGTTCTAAAACTTCAGCTTCAATGGGAGTTGAAGGGGTGTGAGGGGTTTTGATTTCTGGTAAGAACTGTTCCAATCCGACCACTGGTTTGTCCTCTAGCGGCAACTCTCCCATCATGGTGGAGAGTGATATATCACGTCCAATCCGAAATGATAGCGCCTCTAAAATTGCGATCGAAGTTAGTTTTGTTCCTAAATACAATCTTGATACTTCTAAATTTTGTTTGGTTTGGGCAAGTAGCTTGTAATAAGTTTTTTCATTTGGCTCATTGCGATAGCGTCGAAAAACAATTTCAGGGGAAAGGAAGTTCATAAATCCTTCCATTTTTTGAATAGAAACTCGATAACCATGCACACTATAGGAGTTAACATTTTTTAGATCATGATTTGTCTCTGGAATCAAATTCCAAGTATTGTTAAGAAACCGTGATGAATTAGGACTAGCAAAGTTTTCCACATCACGGTTGGATAGACGTACTGACTTTTTGACGATTTCAGCAATTTCTTGATCGCCCCACCCAAATTGAAATACTTCATTAGCATTAACTAAGCGCCCAAATAGTAGATCAGAACAAGTCAAACCTGAATCTAATTGCGGACGGAATGGAATAGTAGCTTCAATGCAGGCCGCTATTTCCGTTAATTTAGATAGAGGTAGCATATTTTCTAAGGCTTTGATCGCGATGAGCGCACTAAGAAACTCATTTTGCCCAGACATTGGCAGTAATGGCTGTCCATGCTCAAACCCAAACAGCATTGTTACCATCTTAAAAATCGTGTCTTCTTGAAGTTCAGGAGGGTCTAGAATGACTAATTGCTCCCGATCTTGTTTGATATAGGGTGAAATATATCGACTAATATTGACGCTGATGCCTTGATCAACTTGCACATAGACGAGATCATGAAATAATGCTGATATCACCTCGATCGCATCTCCCCCTTCACCAACCTCAAAAATATGATTTGGCGTGTGAAACGATCGCCAAGGACCAGTCATGGTCTGAATAATCAAATTAGAGATTTTGGTTAATTCTGATTTGTCAGCTTGACCATCTAAGTCGGAGATCGCTTTCGTTAAGCAATCTAGACATTTCTGTTTATCCTTTGCAGTACTCATCCAATCCTCTCCTCATTTAACTTCATTCGTATTTACAGCGTTTTCCGAGCATTTCCACCACAAAATGCTGTTTATTATCTAGACAATTAGTGACAATTACTTAATTATTTGCTACTAAATTTGTTGATATTTTTTTAAGCACAAGGCGCTGTAGGCTCTGTATTGCATGAAACTTAAGCTGACTTATATTGATGACTGATTGGATTTGTGTGATTTTGCTCGGACTTTTTAATTAATGCAAAAGATGGACTGCACTAAGCATCTCCCATCCTTAACATATTAATACGACACTTTGAGGATGACAGAAAATCTAACATAATCTGTTGATCTCTGAGCATAAGTAGTTAATTTTCTGTCCTAACTAAGTAGCTAAGTACAATTACATCACGCCCCCAAAACCTGAGACGCACGTTGAGAGTACGCCACAGGTTTTAGATATGTATTTAATTATGCCCAGTTACCTACTCATAATTCATCAAGTTTGAAATTATGTATATCGTTAGTTTGGCTGGAAACCCCCTAGAAAAATCTAGCTGTAATAACAAAGCACCAAATGGCTACGCCATTTGGTGCTTTGTTATTACAGCGCCAAAGGCACTGTAAACACTAAAATTGGCTGCATAATCAGAATTGCTGTCTCAGCCACTAGTTTCTAGATTTTGCGATATTCTTAAGTGAAGGTTGTGATATTACAGCAATTTCCGATTATAAAGAACCACAAAAATTTTTTTGTTTTGTGAGTTTCGGTTTGAGCGCAAATCACTGTAAAGGTATCGCGAGGTACTAACGCTAACATTTGTTTTTTGTAAGTTTGGGAAAAAAATTTGTCACTAACAATGTCACAACGAATCAGCGATCGCTTGGTGCTATCCAATGGCATTGTGGTTTTAGTAACCGAAAACCCCACGGCTGACATTATTGCGGCGCGTTGCTTTTTTGCGGGTGGTGAGCGTGTTCAAACCATAGATAAATCAGGACTGACCCATCTAGCCGCATCAATTATGACCCGTGGCACTGAGAAGTATTCCTCGTTAGAAATAGCGGAGCAGGTGGAGTCAATTGGCGCATCGCTGGGGACAGAATGCTCAAGTGATTATTTCTTGCTGTCCTTAAAAACAATTTCGTCGGATTTCCATGACATGTTGTTGTTGGGATCAGAGATTTTGCGATCGCCTAGTTATCCCGAACATGAGCTTGATCTGGAAAGGAGGCTCACCATTCAATCGATCCGATCGCAGCAGGAGCGACCATTTACGATCGCTTACGATCATTTGCAGCATTTAATGTATGGGGATCATCCCTATGGATTTTCTAGCCTTGGCACAGAGACAACCGTTAGCCAACTTACTCGTAATGATTTAGTTGATTTTCATCAAACTTATTTGCGACCCGATCAGATGGTCGTCAGCATCGCAGGTAAAATTTCTTCGGAGCAAGCCCTTTCTCTGGTGGGCGAAGCCTTTGGTGATTGGAAAAAGCCTACTCAACCAAACGTTATTTCTACGCCGACACCCAATTTCCAGCCGCACCTCCTTACCCATGAGCAGGATACACAACAGGCGATCGTGATGATTGGCTATCCTGCGCCATCGGTTAGCTCACCTGACTATGCCGCCCTGAAGATCGTTTCCACCTATTTGGGTAATGGTTTATCGAGTCGTCTGTTTGTGGAACTACGCGAAAAACGGGGACTTGCTTACGAAGTTTCGGCGTTTTATCCTACCCGTTTAGAAACCTCGCAATTTGTGGCTTACATGGGAACGGCTTCACACAATACGGGGACGGCTCTAGAAGGGTTGCGCCATGAATGTGAACGACTTGCGAAGGTAGCGATTACAGAAGATGAGTTGGCAATTTGTCAGAGTAAATTGCTCGGACAATATGCTCTCGGTAAGCAAACCAATGGTCAAATTGCTCAAGTCTATGGCTGGTATGAGGTCATGGGCTTAGGGCTAGAGTTTGATCGCCAATTTGTTGAGGCGATCGAAGGAGTGACGATCGCTGATGTCCAGAGCGCGGCGCAAAAATATTTTGTAACACCTGCTATTTCCATAGTTGGCTCGGCAGATGCTTTGAAACAGGTAAACTAGTTTTCAGTCAGCGCATCGCGCTGACTGAAAACTAGTTTACCTGTCGCCAGTCTTGTTAGGACACAAACCCAGAAGACGAGTTGCGGCGCTTTGCGCCGCAACTCGCTTCTTGGGTTTTGATTTGTCCTAATACAAATAGCGACAGCTATAATTTATATAAGGAGTAATTTTTTCTGTGTTGAATCTAAAAAATTATTGGACGGGTTTTCAAAAAGTGACGATCGCTTTTTGTGTGATGCTGGCGCTAGTTGGTACGCTTTTGGCTCCCGTTTTCACTCAGCCTGCGATCGCTCAAACTGGATCTAAAGCTGCTGCGTTGGCTGTTTCTGCTGAGAAGCTACAGGTGCTTAGCGATCGCTTTGATCGACTCGAAAAATTTGTGTATGCTCAAAAATGGAACGACATAATTACATACATTCATGGACCTTTTGGTGAAATTCGCCGTGAGCTAAGATTGATTGCTAGTCAGTTGAGCAAAACCGAAAAAGAAACCGCTAACAATGTGGCTAATAATCTATTTAAAAACTTTGTAATCCTTGATAATGCTGCTAAAGATAGAGATGCGATCGCAGCCGAGACTGCCTTTAAAAAAGCTCTCCAAGATTTTGAAAGTATCGTTAATTTAGTAGGCTAATTAAAAAGGGATGCAAAGCATCCCTTTTTAATTAGCTAGGCATAAGTAAGCTAAAAACCTAGAAGGCTGTCTCGCCCGCGTAGCGGGCGGGACAGCTTCTGGTTTTAGGGTTTAATTATGGTGAGCTACTTAATTGTGGGTTTTATGCAAAGACCAATTTATCTGGATTGTCAAGCCACAACCCCCGTTGATGAGAGGGTGCTGGAGGCAATGTTGCCATATTTTCGCGAATCCTTTGGCAATCCTGCGAGCATTGGGCATCTGTATGGCTGGGAAGCAGAGTCGGCGGTCAAATTAGCGCGTGAGGCGATCGCGAATGCGATCAGTGCCACACCCGAAGAAATAATCTTTACCAGTGGTGCAACTGAAGCGAATAATCTGGCTCTCAAGGGTGTAGCTGAGGCTTATCACTCAAAAGGACGGCATATCGTCACCATCCAAACCGAACATAGCGCGGTGCTTGATCCCTGTGCCTATTTGCAATCCCTTGGTTTTGAGATTACCTATTTACCTGTCAAAGCTGATGGGTTAATTGATTTAACGGAACTTGAAGCTGCGATTCGTCCCGATACAATTTTAGTCTCGGTGATGGCGGCGAATAATGAGATTGGGGTACTGCAACCGATCGCTGAAATTGGTAAAATCTGTCGCGATCGCCAAGTTTTATTTCACAGCGATGCGGCTCAAGCGATCAGCAAAATACCCCTTGATGTGAATGCGATGCAGATTGATTTGATGTCGCTCACTGCTCACAAGATCTATGGCGCAAAGGGAATTGGTGCTTTGTATGTGCGTCGTCGTCCGAGAGTGAGTCTTGCGCCGCAGTTACATGGTGGGGGACATGAACGGGGAATGCGCTCTGGTACTCTCTACACGCCGCAAATTGTCGGTTTTGCGAAGGCTCTGGAAATTGCGATCGCTTCTCAAGGTTCAGAGCAGCAACAAGTTTTAAATCTACGCGAACATCTATGGCAAAGATTGAGTGAAATAGAAGGCATAATTCTCAACGGACATCGCACCCAAAGACTTGCAGGAAATCTCAATGTCAGTTTTACAGAAATTAATGGAGCCGCCTTAATGCTTGCCTTGCAACCGATTGTTGCTGTCTCTTCAGGTTCTGCTTGTAGTTCCGCGAAAACCGCTCCTTCCCATGTCTTGCTAGCTTTAGGACATTCTAAAGAATTAGCCTATGCTTCCATTCGGTTTGGCATTGGTAGATTTAATACTTTCGATGAGATTGAAACTGTCTCTAATCATGTAATTGCTTCAGTGCGATCGCTAAAAAAATAAACATTTCAGCATGATCACGCTCGATAATAAGCCCATCTACTTACTGCACATGCAACAGCGAAAGCTGATAATAATTTTCTGCATGGGTGATCGCCTTTTGTTGTTCCTCTTCCGAAAGCTCGCGCATCACCTTCGCAGGCACACCCGCCACCACCACACCCGCAGGCACATCCTTAGTCACCACCGCCCCCGCACCCACAATACTCCCCGCCCCAATTTTCACCCCTTCCAACAGGATTGCCCCCATCCCAATCAAGCAACCGCGCCCAATTTCTGCACAATGAATCACCGCCCGATGTCCGATCGTCACATATTCACCAATTATCAAAGGCTGGTCAGGATCACCATGCAAGATCGCCCCATCTTGAATATTCGTGCAATAACCAATCTCCATGCGATTGATATCCGCCCTAATTACCACCTTATACCAAATATTTACGCGATCGCTAAGATGTACATCACCGATTACCACCGCATCACTAGCAATAAAAGCCGCGCGATCGCGATCGGGAGTAGGAAGTTGCGAATAGGGAAGATGCATATTGTTTATTATTGTAGGAGCGTGCTTAGCAGGCTCTTATAATAATAAACAATATGCCAGCCAATAACCTATGTCACAACCCCTCGATTTAGCCCAAACTCCAGCCCAGACTGAAGATTTATTGCTTTCGGTGCGTAATTTACAGGTTAGCTTTAGGGGCGATGAAGGGCTCGTCCATGCTGTCAAAAATATTTCCTTTGACCTTGCTCAAGGACAAACCCTTGGCATCGTTGGCGAATCTGGCTCTGGCAAATCGGCAACAGCTTTAGCAATCATGGGCTTATTGGGGGAGTCTGGCAAAATTACCAATGGGGAAGTTATATTTCGACCCAGTGGCGAGTCACCCCTTGATCTAGTGCGCGTATCGCCGCAGAAAATGCTCAAATACCGAGGCGATCGCATATCGATGGTATTTCAGGAGCCGATGACATCGCTCAATCCCTTGTTTACTTGCGGCTATCAGGTGATCGAAGCAATTCGGCTCCATCAAAAAGTATCGGAGCAAGAAGCAGAAGCACGCACGATTCAGCTATTTCAGGAAGTGCAATTACCAAATCCTGAGCAATTAATTGAACGCTATCCCCACGAACTTTCGGGCGGTCAATTGCAACGGGTGATGATTGCGATGGCGATTTCCTGCAATCCACAGTTGATTATTGCTGATGAGCCGACAACGGCGCTAGATGTGACTGTGCAAGCGACAATTTTGGAGTTGCTCAAAGAAATTCAGCGATCGCGTCAGATGTCGATGATTTTTATTACCCATGATTTAGGGATTTTGGCAGAAATTGCAGATCGAGCGATCGTCATGAATCAAGGCGAAGTCGTCGAAAGTGGCGATACACAAGCCATCTTCCAAACACCAAAACATCCCTATACTAAGGGTTTAATCGCCTGCCGTCCGCAACCCGATCGCCAGTTGCGGCTATTACCAACGGTGAGCGATTTTATGGAAATACAGAACGGGCAGATGGTGGAGAAAGAACCAAGTGATCCTCGTTATTTAGAAGTTGTTCCACCTGAGGAAACTGTTGCTCGTCTAGCAGAATTGCAAAAACAAGAACCAATTCTCTCCGTGCAGAATCTCAGAATTGAGTTCCCAATTCGCAGCATTTTAGGACTCAAAAAACGCTATCTCGTTGCTGTCAATAATATTAGCTTTGATGTCTATCGTGGTGAAACCCTTGGACTAGTGGGTGAGTCAGGCTGTGGCAAAACCACTACAGGTCGAGCAATTCTGGGCTTGACCAATGGCGTGATGGGTTCTGTTAAATTTGAAGGACATGAAATTTCTCAACTCAAAGGAGAAGCATTACAAAAGTTACGCTGTGATCTGCAAGTAGTATTTCAAGATCCTTACGGTTCACTCAATCCGCGCATGAGTGTCGGTGATGCGATCTCTGAACCATTGATCGTCCATAGTCATCAAGAGCGCTTTGAACGTTATCGCAAAGCCGAATCTAGACGCGAAAGAGTCGCATATTTGCTAGAACGTGTGGGCTTGACTAAAAGTGCGATGCGCCGCTATCCTCACGAGTTCTCAGGTGGTCAACGTCAACGTATTTGTATTGCTAGAGCCTTGGCACTCAATCCCAAATTGATTATTGCTGATGAGCCTGTGTCCGCCCTTGACGTGTCGGTACAGGCACAAGTTCTCAATCTTCTAAAGGAACTCCAAGCGGAATTTGGCTTAACCTATATCTTCATTTCCCATGATCTCGGTGTGGTCAAATTTATGAGCGATCGCATCATGGTGATGAACAAAGGCGAAATCGTCGAATTAAACACTGCCGAATCCATCTACACCAATCCCCAACAGCCCTACACTCAAAAGCTAATCAGTGCCATTCCCAAAGCTTTAGTTTTATCTCCCTAAAAACCTATTTTGTAGGGTCGCAAAGCGTCTCTGCAAAATACTCTCAACTTAAGAAGGTAATTATGCTAACTCTCACCAAAAAATATTCCCTTACCGAGTACTTTGATCGTGAAATTCTTTCAGAGACAAGAAATGAATACATTGATGGAGAAATCAATCCGATGACTGGCGGTACACCCACACACAATACTCTTGTTGTTAACTTACTATCTTTGCTGCATATAGCTTTACCAAGTCCCTATCTAGTTTTTGTCACCGATCAACGCCTCTGGCTTCCTGATCGCCGTATTGCCACTTACCCTGATGTGATGGTCATGGCTGAGCCATTGGAATATCAAGAAGGACGAAAAGATACCTTAGTCAATCCCATTTTGATTGCCGAAATTCTATCGCCATCCACAGCCAGCTATGATCGGACTGGCAAATTTGCATCCTATCGAACTATTCCCTCGTTCAAGGAATATTTGCTCATTTCTCAAGATCGCAAGTATGTTGAACATTTTTATAAAGAAGGTGATCGCTGGATATTTACTGCTTATGAAAATGATGCAACTATTTCTCTAACATCATTTGAAATCGCGATCGCCACTTCCGTTTTGTATAATCGCATTAACTTTGAATCAGAATCTTTGGAGTAAAAGTAATGACACAAGTTGTAAATTCATTGTACGAACAAGATATTTTGCTCTGGGTAGAAGAAACAGTTGCCAAACTCAGAGCGCATGATTTTGAAAATTTAGATTTGGACAACTTGATTGAAGAGGTAGAATCTTTGGGGATTTCACAGAAAAAAGAATTGATTAGTCGTTTAATCACATTGATAGAACATTTGCTCAAGCGTTTGTATGTCGATATCCCCTACGACTTCAATGGCTGGGAACGCACAATTCGTAACCAGCGTAACGAACTTCAGGTTTTGCTCAAGCAAGTCCCAAGCCTCAAAACTCGTTGGAATGACAGCTTTGCTGATGCATGGGAAATTGCCCTCAAGACTGTGCGTGAAGAATATCGAGAAGTTAAATTCCCTAATCGATGGGAATTCTCAAGTGATTTGCAGATAATGCTGAGCGATAGATTTTGGGAAATAGAATAGAGAGCGCAAAGCGCTCTCTATCCTTAAGATAACAATAAAGCTTCTGCTAGTTCTTTATCCATTTGTTCCGCAGAGGCGATCGCATCGGTCATGATTTGGCGAGGACTAAGCCCATTGTGATAAGCGGCTAGCCAACGTTGGGCTTCATTGCCTTGGTCAAGAATTTTTTTCAAGGGCGAGAGGAAACACCAAACCCCATTATCCTTCGCACGCGATCGCAATTCTTCGTATTGATTCGAGATCCATTCCCTTGCGGTAATTTGTTCACCAGTTTGCCAATGGGTTAATACTGCATCCAGGCTATTAATAGCAGCAGCCACTTCATTTTGATCGGCGATCGCCGCAAGTTCATCAGGCGTGAACTTAGTTGCATGGGGCGCAAGGGGATCGAGCGATGAACCGATTCCAGCTTCGAGAAATTGATTCAGGCGCATTTCTAAAAGTGCCGTAATCGCGAGTAAGGCGACGGGATCGATCACTAGATCAGAAATCCGCAACTCTAAACGGTTAAGGTTGTAGGGGCGATTATCACCATTGGGACGCACCGATGACCAAAGATGACGCACATTTTGCATCGTACCTAACTGCAATTGTTGTTCTGTCCATTCTACAAAATGATGATGACTGCTAAATAAAGGAACTAGCTTCGGAGTTTTGGGAAACATTTGCCAACGGGAAGAATGGAAACCTGTAGCTTTACCATCAAGGAAAGGAGATGCGGCACTCAGGGCTAGATAGAGGGGTGCTTCTAAACGAATTAGCCGACAGGCCGCGATTAATAACTCTAGATCGGGGATACCAACATTAATATGAATGCTTGCAGTTACGACATCAGTTCCGTAGGTCTGCTCAATATAAGTGTGATAAGGATTCTGGGGATCAGAACGATAAAAATGATCGACCCCACCCAAAGCAAGCGTACTCCCTGGCATCAAAGTGTAATCACCAAGCGATCGCAAATAGCTGCGTAGCTTCTGGCGCGGCTCTACCAATGCCATCAGCAACGGCTCATATTTATGAAAAGGCGGCGTGATGTATTCGACATTGCGACTGTCAGGCTCGCGCACAAACCCATTTAGATTAGCTACAATGCGATCGCTAAAGCCCACCACATCCCCCGTTGGTGTAGAGGTGTAGATTTCCACTTCAAAGCCTTTGGATAAAAGCACGGGAGGTTTCCTTTTGCTATAGACACGATTACTAGCCTACCCTGCAATGCGATCAAAAAGTAGAGGGGGCGCAAAGCACCCCCTCTACTTTTTTAATTAACTAACTTTTCATCAGTTCTTTCATGTTTTTGGCTGCTAAGGCATAGCCACCATCGGCTCCATCCACAAAATGCACTTGGCGACCATCGCGCTCAAACACTAAGCAAGTCATCAGGGCGCGATCGGACACATGAAACCCATAAACTAACCGACCTTCCTTAAACTTTTTGTCTAGATACTCAGTTAATTTTTGGCGTTGTCTGGCTTTACCAGAAATCACCATTCTTAGGACATCATCAAATTTTTTGAAGTCAGTGGCTTCGGAAACAATTTGTTTATAATCTCCCCAATTAAACCCTCCAATTTGAATATTAAATGTCATAAAGATCAACCCCAGTAAATTAATCAGGCGCAATTTCCACAAATACAACTTCCGTTTTAGCCACCCCTGAGAAACAGCAAAAACTTTCGTCTCTGACGATAGGTTCTTGTTCTTAAAAGCAAGTTGCAAGTTCTCAGATACGACAGGGTTACAGTCTATCCCCGTCCCATAGATGCGCTCAATTTGGGTAATTACTTCCCGATAGAGAAGATCAATTTGGCTTTGACTTGGGGCTGTTACAAAAATGATTAAACTAAGAATCTCCTCATGGCGGGTGGGAATATCTTGCCAACGACATTCTAAGCCAGAGAAATCAGCGATCGGATAGGAGTTTTTGTGTCTAGGACTGTACAAATCCGTTGTTGCTTGATCCTTAACTAAACTTGTCGCATAGCTGATGCCTCCACCTCTGAGGATCGCTTGCACATAGTTGTCAGAGATGCGGAGCTTGGCAACTTTGATGTCATAGCTTGATGTAATAGTCGCAAGTGGGACAATCCCGATGCGTAATTTAAGATTAAATTCTTCAGCAGCTAATTTCTGCACAGCCAATAATGCTTGCTCTGCTTCTGGGATAAATCTTGGGGGAATGAGGATAGATGCGCCATCACCACCGAATACGAAGGGAATCTCTAATTCTCCAACTATATTTAAAATCACAATAATGGAACAAGCGCCTAAGAGATTGATATCTTTGTATCTGCCATCCTCGATCGCTTTAGTAGAATCGGCAATATCAGTAATAATTGCAGCCCAGTCATCAGGAACTTCATAAAAATTCTCGCTATGAGTAATATCGGCAAAATTTTGAAGAACAGGTAGATCGGCATAAAAGTTTTCAGAACTCGTATTTCGTGGCTGAAAATCTTGAATACTCATCTCAGTAGGCTTGAATGCGATCGTAAATTACCTAATCATAACAATAAAGCAGAATTGAGCATAACCGCCAGTTGGCTGTTGTGGCGATCATTGGCTATATTTCCACTCTAAAATAGGTTGTAAGTTAGGGAGAAATAAATGCCATTCTCTTGCCAAGTTTTGCGACTATTTGGCACATTTATGAGTGGAATACCGTAGTTTAACAAAGCTGTCATACGGTTTCCCATCTGCCATCGCAAGCCTATACCTGTACCCACTAGCAAATTTTGAGCTGGATTTGCCTCACCTGAACTTGTCCAAACCATTGCTGAGTCAATAAATGGCACGATTTGTAAAATCCCTTCAACTTCAGGAACGCGCAAAACTGGAATCCTCACTTCTGCGGATAATGATGCGCCATTGTCACCTAGCAATAAATCCTGACGGTAGCCGCGCAAAGTATCTTGTCCACCAAACCCAATTTGTTGAAGTGGCACAAGCGGGCGATCGCTTAGTTGCAAATCGCCACGAAATAGCAGTAGCGTTGCAGGAGCTAGTAAGTTAACATATTGTGCCTGTCCACGAAAAGAGACAAATCGGCTATCAGGGAAACTGGAATTCACTGTAGAACCAAATACACCACCCAGACCAATATTTAGTTGGGTACGAAATGCCAAAACCGATTGACTAGAACGTTGTGTGTAGTCTTGAAAAAAGCTCAACACAGAAACCTTGGTGACACCGTTGTTATCTGCACCTGCTGATAGAGGAAAAGGGATTTTGAGAAGTGTTGCTAGGCTTTCACGATAGGAGCCACTGATCCCAAATGCTAGCTCTTGGCTGGGAGTTTGCAGAACGGGTTGCCGAAACGTGAAATCGTAATTGGTCGAGTTTGAATAGATATCAAGAATATTGAAAGGTGTTTCAATGACATTGCTATTGCTATTACTGAATGAGATCGCAATTGTGCCATTATAAGGATTGATAGGGATATTGTAGTTGAGATCGTAAGCATTACTTCCATCGGTATTGCTATAGCCAACGGTTAGGGAATCTCCTAAACCAGTCAGATTTGCTTCGCTAACTTGAATGCGCCGACGGAAGGAACCAACACTGGGAGCGCGGTTGTTGTCCAGAGATAGTTGAACGTTAAATGTTTCTGCTTCTCTTACTTTCAATTCAAGGATATTTTTACCGACGCGATCGCCTGCTGAGAGTTCGGCGGAAATATTGGCGATCAGGGGATTGAGTTGCAGTACTTGTAAGGCTTCGATCAGACGATCTCGATTGAGCGGCGCACCTGTGGCGATGTTAATGCGCGATCGCACATAGTCGGGGCTGAGCCGATTGGTTCCTATGACTTTAATCTCTTCGAGTCCACCTTCAATTACTTGGATTTTGACGATGCCAGCTCCCAAGTTTTGGGGTGGAATATAAGCGCCAGAGGTGATATAGCCCTTGCTAATGTAGAGATTGGTAATTGCTGAACGTGCTTGTAGAAGTTCGGTAAAGGTTAGCGATCGCTTGTTAAATTTATCAAGGACTTCATTCAATTCTGCGGTACTAAATACGGTACTGCCTAATACTTCAAATTGCTGAACTGCGATCGCTCCTGATTCTGTCGGTTCAAAGTTAGTAGGTGGAACTGTCTGGCTAGGAGGCTTGAGTAATTGCTCAGGTGAGGGTAAGGGGGCAGGGATGTTTTGGGGTAAGGGTGGTGGCGTAGTGGGCGTGATGATTTGGGGTGTTTGAGCAAAAGCTTGTGATGGCATTATTGCTATCCATGCTGTGCCTAGCAAGTTGAAGATGTAAAGATTAGAAATGAGAGACGACTTGGATCTATTCTTGCTCAAAGTCTTATTCCTGAAACTGACGAATATTAATGATACGAATTTAGAAGCTACATCCTTTATATTTCATGTCCTCAAACATGTCAAATTTATTATCAAAAGATTAAAGATGGTGTAAATTAATCTCTCTCATTGTTTGTTTTTTATGATAGTAGTTGCACTAAATAATGTTGTTATTAAGTCTTAGAGATTTCCGAGGTATGGTTTTGGCAAGATGGCGTATTTAGTCTCGCGATCACAACTATGGGGCAGTCTCTAATAGAGGGATTCCACAGCTTGAGTCTTTAAATATGAACTTACTGATTCGTTGTATTTTAATAGCACAAACTTCACGATCAGAAGCTGCAAATATCTTTCGTAAAGTGCTTAAAAAATATATAGATTAAGTTCGTTAATCAATCTTACTAAAGATATTTAAAGAATCATCATCCTTATATCTAGGTATAGGGTTAATAGTAAAATCAATAAATTTGCGATCCCAAAGAAATTTTTGTAAAAACAAAAATTTGCGAGGCATTTCTTAATATTTTTTACCGTAATAAACAACATTAAAATGTTATGTTTATTACGGTGATAGATTGAATGAAATTAAAGTAAAAAGTTTAAATCTGTTTAAGACAGTTACTCTTTCTTTCTCTTAATCAGTACTGGCGTTAAATTCTGATGACAAAATAAGAGTTGTAGATTTTGGTTTGTTCCTGAGTCACACAATCACCTTTTAACGCTATCTCCTAATTTACCAAAAGCCCACAAAGGAGGGTTTATGGATAGTTATAGTTGGCGCGGAGCGATGCTTGTAGCTTGTGCAGTTTCAGGTGCAGTTTCAAGTTTTGTTTGTTTTTCTCAAGCAAGTTTTGCTCAAAGCGCGATCGCACCTGACACGACTTTGCCTGTGAATACGGTCGTTAATTTTAATAGTGTCAATAGAACCTACACAATTACTGGCGGTACGCAGGTTGGCACAAATCAGTTTCATAGTTTTCAAGATTTTTCTGTCCCGATGGCAAATACTGCTCATTTTGATAATGCGCTGACTACGGCTAATGTGATTGGTCGGGTGACTGGTTATAATATTTCTGATATCGATGGAACTTTAAGAACTAATGGAAATGCAAATTTATATTTGATTAATCCCAACGGGATTATTTTTGGTGCTAATGCAAAGCTTGATATTGCTGGTTCTTTTACTGCGAGTACTGCTAATAGCATTAAGTTTTCGGATGGTAGCGAGTTTAGTGCCACCAATCCGCAAGCACCGCCTTTGTTGCAAGTAAATGTGCCGTTGGGTTTACAATTAGGCAAAAGCGAAATAGGGGCGACAATTACGAATCGCGGCAATCTCGCTACTGGACAAGATTTAACCTTGACTGCCGATCAGCTAGATTTGCAGTCAAGGTTACAGGCAGGGCGAGATTTAACGCTGCAAGCACAAGATGTCGTCAAAATTCGAGATGCTGCCATCAATCCACTTGTTCTTACATCTGGCAGAGATATGAGAATTCAAGGCAATCAGAGTGTTGATATCTTTGCACTTAATCACCTTCAGACACAGATTTTGAGTGGTAGAAATTTAAGCCTGATTAGTAATGCGGATATTTCTGGTGATGCCCATTTCTCCAGTGGTGGCAATCTTTCCTTCCTAACGACAACAGGAGCAGTAGGAAATTTTGTTAGTAAATATGATCCGATCATCTATGCTAATGGCGATGTAATATTTGGAGATTATACGGGTGCAGCACTTAAGGTAGAAGCAATGGGAAGTATCCAAGGAGGAGATATCACTATTTTATTTCCTGATACTTCTGGCTCAATCCCATTAAGCGATCCAGACTTTACGATGCTAACTACCAGTCCTTCATTGATTTTGAGGGCAGGGGTAGTTTCAGTACCATTTGCGAATATTCCGCTAACTACTGGAGGTACTATCTTCTCTTCATCCGTTTTAGTAGGGAACCAAGTAGGAAGTATCACAGTTTCGAGTATAGATACATCTTCTCTCTTCTCTGATGCTGGCAGTGTTTTGCTTTCAAGTCGCAATGGCAACATTAATACTAGAAATGGACTTATTAATGCTTCTAGTTTTTTGGGGCTTGGTGGAGAGGTAACGTTAACAGCAGGGCAAGATATTCTGTCTGGAAATATCGATACATCTTCTCCCTTCTCGGATGCTGGTAGTGTTTTGCTTTCAAGTCGCAATGGCAACATTAATACTAGAAATGGACTTATTAATGCTTCTAGTTTTTTGGGGCTTAGTGGACAAGTAACGCTAACAGCAGGGCAAGATATTCTCTCTGGAAGTATCGATACATCTTCTCTAGATTCTAATGCTGGCAACGTTTCACTTTTGAGTCTCAACGGTAATATTGATACTCGCAGTGGAATGGTTAATGCTTCTAGTTTTTTGGGGCTTGGTGGGAAAGTCATTCTAACAGCAGTTGAGGATGTTAAAGTTGGGAATGTCTTGACATTTGGAAAATCTGGTGGAGATATAGCGATCAATTCTCGCTCTATATCTGTTGTAAATAGTGCGTTATCATCTAGTGCTTTTGGGCAAGGCAACGCAGGAAATATAACCTTTACCGCTACTGGTTTAGTTTCATTTGATGGTGGTGGAGTATTTAGCCTTCTAGAAGCTAGTGCAGTAGGTAAAGCTGGGGATATAACAGTTAAGACAGGCTCCTTAATTGTCAAAAATGGCGCTCAGTTATTGACTTATACAAAGGGACAAGGGAATGCAGGAAACATTAATGTTACCGCTACTGATTCAGTGTTATTTTCTGGTTTAGGTAGTGGTGCGTTCACTACCATGGAAGATGGTGCAGTAGGTGATGCTGGCAATGTGAATATTAATGCAAAATCTGTATCTGTCACAGATAGAGCACAGTTAGTATCTAGCACCTTAGGGCATGGGAATGCGGGAAATATTACCATTAATGCATCTGATTCGGTCTCATTTTCTAACTACAGCGCCGTATTTAGTGATGTAAAATCAGGTGCAGTGGGCAATGGTGGCAATGTGACCATTAATGCGCGATCGCTTTCTATTACAGACAGTGCTCAGTTATTAACTGATACATATGGACATGGCAATGCAGGGAATGTAAAGATCGTAGCTACAGATTCAGTGTTTTTATCTGGTGTAGATGCGAACTTGTATCACTCTGCAATATCTTCGTCCACAAGATCCAATTTTGGAAACGGTGGATTGATATCTATCAACACTAACTCCATGAATATTAACGATGGAGCCTTTCTAGATTCTTCTACTTTCTCAAACAAGATAGGTGGAAACATCGAAATTAATGCTCAAAATTTACACATCTCTAATGATGGTCAAATTTCTTCAGCAGCGATCAACACTGGTAATGCAGGTAACATCACGATTAATCTGGGGCAATCATTGATTCTTGATGGTGTTGGTTCAAAGATTACTGCAAAAACGGATGTAAACTCTTCAGGCAATGGAGGCAGTATCTTCATCGATCCGCCACTGGTAAGCATTACTAACGGTGCAGAGATCTCCGTCAATAGTCTAGGAACAGGTGCAGGTGGTAACTTGCAAATCATTGCAGGTAAATTTGTCTTTGCCAACAATGCTTTGCTTAGTGCCACTACTGCTAGTGGTGAAGGTGGCAATATTAATCTTCAAATTGCTGATATCTTTTTCCCACGAAAGCATAGCCAAATTACCGCTACCGCAGGAAAAAATGGCAACGGCGGCAACATTACCCTCTCTGCACTTTTCTTAGTGTCTGTTCCTTCAGAAAATAACGACATCTTTGCGAATGCCTTCTTTGGCAAGGGTGGAAATCTCAACATCACTACCCAAGGTATTTTGGGATTTCAATTCCCTCCTCGCCCGACTCCACTCAGCGATATTACAGCTAGTTCCGAGTTTGGCATATAGGGAACTATCAACATCAATACCCCTGGTATCGATCCGAGCAAAGGACTGAGTAACCTCCCTGTCGATGTCAGCGATCCCAGCCGTTTGGTGACTCAACGTTGCATTGCTGACCAACGCGGCAGTGAATTTATCATTACTGGCAAAGGCGGCGTTCCTGCGAACCCTAGCGATCGCCCTACCGATACAGGCGTTTTAGATAACTTCGGTACATTGCCCGATCTCAGTCAAACGACAAACCTCACCTCTAGCGCCACGCCGCAACCAACCTCTACGCCCGATGTGATCGTTGAAGCAACAGGCTGGATCGTAAACGCCCAAAATCAAGTGGTGCTAGTCGCAGGCAAAACACCCGCTCAACCCAATATTCGCTGTCCTCGCGGGTGCGACCTCAATACAATACAATTATTAGACAGCAGCAGGAAACCCATACTGATTGAGATTGTCCCAGAATTGCTCCCAACGAGTAGAAGTTAAAACTAAAGCTCTTAAACTCAAAATTATGCT
>NZ_JAYGIF010000066.1:0-29203 GCF_034931345.1 Pseudanabaena sp. CCNP1317
TTGTAGCCATTTAAGTCCATTTTTGCCATTAATTCTTGTTTCTGTTGCTTTTTCTTCTTTTAATTGATGCAAATCTCTCCATTCTTAACTTAACGATCTGTTTTTGCTTGGATTTCGTTTCTCTTTCTCATCTCGTGAATAATACAGGTTAGTTTGTCAAACCTAGTCTCAGCTTTTCTTTTGCTTTTGTCTACTCCGTCGAACTGACGTTAAAAATAAGATTGCGGCAAAACAGGCTTTCTTAAAATCGGTGGAAAAGCTGGATTAGACGGGTGGTGATACTAATTGCCCGAAGTATTGAGCTTTCAATTAGCAGAGACTTCTACATAAGGGCGCAGGGCAAATTTGGCAATATAGCTGATCTGATCTCGGCAGCGATAGCGAGGATGGGCATTGACTTGCGGTAACCTATCAATATCATAAGTTTCTGCATGACAGGGAGTATTCAGCGCAGAAACTGCTAAGGCTGTAGAAATCATTTTATGGTTGTCCACATACAGAGAAATACTGTGATACTCTTCGCCAATTTGCTGTACTTGCGATCGCTTTCTAGGATCGGCAAATAGATTTAGTTGCATCATCTTTAACTTGAAATCTGATTGTTCACTAGCATCAAGACGAAGCGAAGAATAAAATGGAATTGATGCGGGAAAACTACCCGCAGATTCTAAAAAGTCTAACAGTCTTAGTTGAGATGCTCTCATAATCCGTCCCTGACTTCCTAAAGCTGAGATAGTCAAAATTGCTAACGCTGTAGAAAGAGGAATATCAAAATAACCAAAACTAAAGTCTTTATTGCGACTACTTAGAACTTCTCCTAGAAGTTGCTGACGAGCTAATTCGCTAGTGCGTGTATCTTCTTGCAAGGCAAGGGCTAAATAGTAATCTACTAAATAGGGATTCGCAAAATACAAGCCACTACGCTCAGCCATTCTATCTGTCAAATAGGTAATGGGAGTTTTTGGTTCTATGCCATTTGATAGCTGGAGCGCCCGAATCATTGCTGTGGTAGCGAAGTCTGTTTGACACCAATGGGCGCAACTAGGATCTTTGATCATCCGATGAGGTTGAGATGATTCAGCCCACAACTGAGGGTAGTAACCTTGCCCATCACTATAGTTTTCTAGGGCTGCAAAAGTTTCTGATAAATCGCCAGTTAGTCCTTGCATGACCAGAGCCGAATCTGTAGCAGTGATTAATCGTTGCTGATGAAAAGCCCACAGAAAATCTTGCTGTTGACTGATTATGTATTCAGATAGCTGGGCATAGGCTGCCGTTGTTTGCGTATCTCGTAGCGATCGCAATACAAATCCCAAAGGAACCAGATCGCCATAGGCAAATGGCTGTTCTGGCGCAGGGGGAACACAGGTCATCGATAAGGAACTTTGTAATGCTTCTTCGGTTAATTTTTGGAGCCAAGCGATCGCCTGATTTTTACTCCAAGTAATGCGGCGCGAACCTGCTGCCAAAAGTCCTTGCTCTAGGGGCGCATCAATTTTGCCATGTTGCAAGAAAAAGAGATTACAGTTACCTGTGCGCTCAAAATGCGACAAAATTCCTGCATGAATATGAATTGGCAGTCGATTACGGAATTGAGCTAAATAGTAGCCATCTTGGGATTTACCCTCAACGAAACGGACTCCCACAGCACGTAATAACTCATAGTGTCGATGATCGGGGGGGTGCTCAGGATCGAAATCAAAAATGGCATTGGCGTGACCTTCATGATCATTGAGAACTAGATGTAGCAGTACTGGAGAGAACCCTTCAATTTCACCTAAGCCAATACAATCCGCCTCATCGATCGCAAATAATGACAAGCGATCAGCAAATTGGCACGCTAATGTTCTACCCTGTGGTGGCTTTTCGCAGATATTACCAGAGTAGGGATCAACCAACGAGTTCTCGGAGAGAGTTGCTACTAGCCTGCCAGCACTAGTGAGGACAACATGGCTAAAAGGATTGAGATCGATGGTTTCAGGCAGGTAAAACATCGCACGAGTTACTTGATCGCCTGCGATCGGGCGCACTTTTTCAAGGTTAAATAAAACCATCCATTCCAGAGACTGGGGCAGTAAATCAAGGATATTAGAGATTTTCATCAGGCAACTCCTTTATTTTTGACGCATCATGAACCCATCCATTTACGGTGAAGCGACTATCTAAAAATTTTTGGGATGGACATTGAACTTGGGTAACTTCGTGCATAAGTTGACTTGGGAAAAAGACAATGCAGTTATTTCTAGGAACAACAACGTGATAACCTGTTGGCACAAATTTTTTGCCCTTTTCGCCTTTCTCACCTTTTTCGCCTTCAAATTTACCATCATAAATACGCAACTCGCCACCCGTAAACGCTTTGGGTTGCTGATGAAAGTAATAAACGAATGTCAATATACGACTTGCCACCGCCTCAATACCATTGTCATTATGTAATTTGAAGTATTCACCATCGTTGTGGGCTGTGAGTTGGGCTTCAATGGGACCAAGTGGAAATTCTTGGGTTTGCAACGTAGCTAAGATTTTGGGAAGGACTTGACGCACTTTTTCCACGATTAATGGCGAAAGGGTAAAGGGTTGATCGAGGATTAGAGAATGTCGATGATATTGGCGATCGCTAACAGGTAATTTCTGATTATAGACATCGCTTAATACAAAACCATTGTTGTGATTTTTAGTGAATTGCCATAATTCTTCTTGTTCAGATTCGGTGAGAAAGTTCTCTATTTCGACAAAGTTTTTAGGACTTTTAATTGCTTGCTTAATTTCTTGATGATTTAAATTCTTACGAGTCACGTAAAGGTAAGATTTTGCTTCTTGGGGAGCATCATCCTCATAAGTGATTTTTACGTGATGAATGCCTCGAAATAATATTCCTTCGTTTTTAGCTCCCAAGAACTGAGTTAAGCGCTTTAAACCCTTGGGCCATTGCTCCTGATTAGCGCTCTCCCGTAAATATCCTGGATAGGAAAATATCGCCTTGCGTTTTTCTGGCAAACAAAGCGATCGCTCTTCTAAGAAATTAAAAAAAGAAACCCATCTTGGCTCTAAGGAAGGCTGTTGATAAAAATAGCACTCCAATCCAATCTTTGATTGCGTAGAAAAGTCAACATCAATATCAAGATCAACCCGATCAACGAGGGGAGAGAGTAAATGTAGAAACTGAGTCAACTTCTCAATATTACCTTTCCAAGAGATCGCAGATAAATAGGAACCAATTTGCAAAGGCGAAATATTACGTATACATAAACGCACTGTCTCTACTTGACGGGCTAACATTAATCCTATCTGAAACACATGAGCGCCTTTTGGTAGCTCTTGAAAACAGTGATAAAGCATCTCTTGGTTAGCGCTTGGTAGCGATTTTCCAAACAATAAAGGTAAAGATTCTTCTACTAGCCAACCACGGCGCTTTTTCTGCTCCTCCAGAGAGTCACATCTGTAAACATCATTTACCCCCATAAAAAAGCTGGGGGTAGGGATTTGACCATCGGCAAAAGCTTTGGGAATATCAAATTCTAGCCAGATATTAAATACATCCTTAGCGATCGCTGAAGTACTCGTATTCCATTCGCTCGCAAAAGTTTGGATTCTTTGCCAAATCGGATCTTCTGTAACCAACGCGGGTATGGACACCGAATAGTTGCGATCGCCAAGTACTCTCTTTCCTGCTTCGTCGGCAGCAACGCAGAGCAGAAAGTCAGCTTCGGCAAGGGTATTACCTAAACGATATTCAAAGCCAAAAAAAGATGAGAGGGCATTGGGTAATATTTGGGTAATGTGATCAATCTTGTTCCAATTACTGACTGTCATTAATTTAGGAACAACAGCAGGTTCAATCAGACGTAATATTTCTGTAAGGGAATTGCTGGTTTTGATCATAACGCCCCCGTCTTAATTGCAAAATTTGGGACTTGCACTAACCATTCTTCTTTAAGATTATATTGTTCACAAACAATGCTAATTCGAGGTTGACTAGTTTGAACAGATTGAACTCTATGGGTGAGATGACCTAAAAAATGTAGAAGCATATTTTCCTGTGGTTGAATGGTCGCTATTTCTTCAGAGTCTAAAGAAAGCACTAACTGTCCACCTTGCATATCTTCAGGCACTTGCACGTATAAAACACTTACCAATCGGGGACTTACTAATTCTTGAAAATACTCACAAATACTACAATCTATATGGTCAGTAACACAAGAACCTTCAGTTAATATTAAGATATTTAAATAGAAAGCATTGCACAATGATTTAAGAGCAGCATTGAGATAGGCAGATAATTCTGGAAAATGTTCAACAACTGCGGGAATACCTTCTCTCCTAAATATTATGGAGAAGCCCTGAGTACTGGCAAACCCTTCACTGAGTTGACTGATGCCAAGATAGCGAGAGCCAAGAATTTTCTGGGCAAGATTCGTAAGTTCATCTACAGGCAAACAATTAAACCTACGTGTGTAACATCGTACAGTTTCCTTAAGTGGAAACTTATACGGAAGGATAGATAGAACGTCAATAGTATTATTCATTGCGGTAAGTTAAATGCAAATCCTTTCTTCAAACCAGTTGGGGTCAATCCGTTACCGATAGCCCAAGGGTGGACAATAGTTTGACATCCTAACTGCTGCAAATAGGATTGTACCTGTGGAATCAAAATTTGATCATGTACCGTAAGATTCCCTAAATCAGCCCAACTATCAGCATAGGGGAGGCAAGCTTTAGCTTTGACTTTTGCACATACTTCCGCAACTCCCTTTGGACCTAAGGTGGCTGTATATTCACCTTGGGACTGACAGGTTACTCCCAAAATTGGCGGGTTACTCAGCAAATTCGAGACAATATCTAATCCCCAAGAGGTAATATCTACGCCAATGGAATTGTAGGAAAGTGGCTGAAAATTGCTTACTATCCAATCGATCGCACCAAAGCGATCATATACTTCGTCAGCAACGTCCAATATAGAATGCTCTGGCTCTATTCCTGCATCAATCAAAAACCACGACCGATAGGAATCAGTTTCGATTAGATAAGTATTTCCCCAATTTTTTAGGTCAGAATGAACAGGTTGAGGATGTTCGGGAACGAGAACTTGTTCTCCATAAAATGGCAATACATGAACATCAATGTCGCCAATCTTGATTGGATCGCTGTTCCAAGGGACATCATAAACATTTGTAAAACCAATCCCTCGCAGTTGGGCTGCCATGTCTTCACAAGTAATTGACCCACGCGGAACCCTCGGCACAATGATCGGAATATCAGGGGAAAACTGCATGAGCGTAGGGTAATGCCAGTGATCGTAATGGCTGTGAGAGATGAGAATTCCATCAACCAATCCCTCTAACATCGCCCGTGAGATATCAGCATTTAGGTTAGGAATACCATAATTAGAGTGTAGATGGGGATCAACCAGAATACCTGTAGTTTGGCTGCGATACAGTAGTGCAGCGTGCTGTAAGCGATACACGCCAGATTCTAGGGCGGGAGATTTCGATGGCAAAAATGCTTTCTGTTGGAGAACCCAAGACTGCAAAAATACTTCTAAAATCGGCTGCATTTGGTCACCAATCTGACTTGAGATTTCCTGATAGGTAAAGCGAGATTGTCCACAAAGAAAGAGAAGATGGTGAAATTGGCGTACAAATTCCCGATCCTGTATAGCAAGCGCACCTCTCTTGTTCAAAAAATCGGGAAATCTGCCATTACTAAAGTTAAGGATTTGCCAATGGTTGCGATCAGGAAATAGAAATTTTTCTTTTAAACTGAAGGAATTCACAGGATCATTTTCTTGCAGGTCAAATAGCTTGGCGACCACTTTCTCATGTTTGCCTGCTGATCGCAGGATTGCTTCTCCTAAATCCTTGAGGATTACAAATTGATTTAGAACTTCTTGAATAAAAGGCTGAATAGCGTAACACAAACGATCAGAAGAAGTTAAAGCCTGTAGTTGAGAACCTTTCATGAAAGAAATAATGTCAGCCATAAGCGATCGTAAGCACTAATATTTACTTTAAATTACTAAAAGTTTTTTTAAAAAGTGAGTAACAGGTAACATTATGTGATACTTGTTACTCACAAAACTTTTCCAACATTATCAATATTTACAGCCTATTGAGGCTTTGAGTAGTACAGAGAATTTGTTGAATGGGGCGCTCCTCGCCCCATTCAACAAATTCTCTGGGTTTTAAATTAGCGCAAAGTGCTATAATAACTCGTAGGTTACTACTTAGCGTAACCTACAATCTACCATTAGGTCTAGGAATAAGTGTCATCATAACTGTAATAGCTGCTTCAGTAATAGCTCCACCAGCGATAGCTTCTAGTTCATTATCAGAAAGTTCTCCTGCTTCTTGACGTTGTTGAAAATCTTCCTGAAGCCTTTGAAATTAAGCCCATAGCTCTTCCGAAGTAACTTCGTAGCCTTTAGAAGTAGCCAATTCTGCAACAGCTTCACGATCATTGTCACTTCCCAAAGCCTTAACCAACTCTTAAGCAAGGCTCTCATCAGTTTGTACTTTTTCAAGAGATTCTTGAACTGCACTTGCACTCATCTTTAAATTTCCATTTGAAGTAGATTAGTAAACATTTCAGAAAATTAGTTTCTATTTGAATATACACATAGCAAATTTTCGGTATAGTTACTTGAAGGGAGAAGATATAAAGAATTTAATGTATCTTTATATCTTCTCCCCCTACAAAAAGAACTATGTCAACCTACCATTTAATCGGTGGAATCTGATTAACAAGATAGCCCGCAGCAGCACCAGTAAGGATGCTGATCACAATCGATCCAACGACAAATTCACCACCAGCGACAGCCTCTAACTCTTCGTCAGAAAGCTCACCTGCACCTTGACGTTCATTCAGTTCTTCTTGACGCTTTTTCACCTCAGCCCATAGCTCTTCAGAAGTAATGTCGTAGCCTTTAGAAGTAGCCAACGCGGTGACAGATTCGCGATCATTTTCTGCTTCCAAAGCTTTAACTAATTCTTGTGCAAGGCTCTCATCAGTTTGTACGCTGTCAAGAAATTCTTGAACTGCACTTGCGCTCATCTTTGATCTCCGTATGAATTTGGATTAGCAAACTATTTCAAATAATTACCTTAGGGTTTTTCAAGAAGCTAATGCTTAGCGTGATTATCCCCTGATATAGCAGAACAAAATTATAAAATTGACAAGTTTGCCACTTGCCTATAATAATTTCAATTTCTATATTTATTGTTTAAAGATAACTATTTTGAAGTCTAAGGATATTATATACCACAAAATAAAAATAAAATCTACCGTTTTGAGTATTCTAAATTTTTTAATCTCTTCGCAGCGAGTAATTTATGATGCATTGTAAAGCTGCGTGTATACCAATAATTTCAGAGATTAATAACATTTTATTATTTATCTATCCCTCCTTAGAGGCTGTTTGAAAAGTTGCGATCCCCCTAAATTTTCCTTAAAAAGGAGGGCTTTTTTAATCTACCCCACCTTTCGTAAGGCGAGGTAGTGGGGATCAATCAGCATTTTTAGCAATCAAGACTTTTCAATCTGTTTCTTAGCTACCTAACGACTCTCTTTACCCTTGCTTCTTTTTCTTTAATAAATCATTTCAAATCAAAAAGCTATTTTTATATAAAACAATTGTTAGCATGTTTTATGTTTGCGAAATATACAAAAATAATTACTTATTATTCGTAATTATTAATAAAATAGAAATAAAAAAATCTGATACTTTTAATATCTATAGCAATCCTAAATGAGTTGTGAGAGGCTTCGACTTCGCTTAGCCAAACTTATACCGATGGCTGAGCGAAGTCGAAGCTCTAATTTTCTCATGAATGATTTAGGACTACTATATACAGTGCAAAGTGCTGTTATAGATATTAATTTTAGGTGTCATAAAAATATTAAACATTAACTCATTATTGCCATAGCAATATGCAAGGGAGCAAGTTGGGATAAATGAGGCGTAGGAGCGTGTAACCAGTCCCTGACACTCCATGTAAAAATGAAGGATTAATGAAGTGACTTTCATTTTCAACTAATATCTTCTGTGACTTTTGTAAGGTATGACCCCATGATTTTGCCATTTTAAATAGGTCAGGATTCTTCAAGGTATTTGCAGCAACTATTAAAGTTTCAATACGTCCACAGTTTCCCCACATTAAATCATCTTCACCCCACATTGAATATTGCTTAATTGCCTGTAAAGCCTGAGAGATCTCCTCACGGATATCTGGTGTGTCTAACTCAGAAATCCCTCCTAATCTTGCTAATCCAATACCTGTTGCCCCATTTGCCCAACTCATTGAAAGTTTAGGAGGATTGGTACGAAAATCATTCCAAATTCCTAGTTTTCGATCAAATGAAAGACGTTCATACGTAATAGCTTCCTTGGCAATTTCTAGGTATATTTCCTCTCCTGTCGCTTTATAAAGCCGCAATAGACTGTAGGTAATTCCTGCCATTCCACTCGCAAACCCTATGGGTTTAGGTGTGTTATTTGCCTCCCCTTTTTGAGTGACGAGATGATTCCCGCATTTCTTCGCTAATTCTAATGCTCTAGGTGAACTTTCGGCGATCGCTAGTAGTCCCAAAATTCCGCCAGCCGATCCATTTAACGCAGTAAAATATATTTCACTTTCAATTAATTCGGAAGTAATACATTTCAGTATTTTTTGGGAAATTAATCTAGGGTTGGAATTGTCCAATAATTTACTAATTATTTCAAGCCCGTAAATCATCGCCCCCAGCCCCGCAATCCCAATATCCGCAGCTATGCGGCGCTGCTGAAAAGAGTTTAGATCGGCAAAAGTAGCTTGCAATGGAATTAGACTTTGCTCTGTATATTCATACCATTGCGATTTTCCAGTAACTTTGGCTAGAGATGCGAAAAACAAAGCGATCCCGATGTTCCCATCCCAAAGTCCTCCCCCTAAAACTTGCCAGCGAAACTTTGAAATTGCCGGTTTATAGGTTAGCCCCATCCAAGCGAGTCCAGCATCACTTCCCGTAATTCCCTTAGAGATAACAGCCTCACCTAACATAATTGCAGTTTCCAGTAATGCCAGATCTACATCACTCTCGCCATTTGAATTTTTAGTATTGATTTGAGTATCAATTGGTATTGGTAAGATGGGCAGAGATGGTTCTTGGCGGAAACGTGCTTCTAATGCCCCTTGGATCATCGTAAGTTGCGTTTGTAATCCTTCTTTACTTAGTAATTCAATGTTATTTTGAACTGCCAAAAAGCTAGATTGACTGAAAGTTCCTGTATCAGTTTTCCCATTAGGCAAACAAATGTGAGTATCATTTGTAACCGTAGTAAAAAAAGGAATATCCATTTGTTCCAAGGATTGGATCTCAGCTTCAAGAATTGACCAACACATGGGGCATTCATCAGATGTAAGAAAAGCTCGACTGAGACTTTCAAGAGCGATACTGCGATCGACTCCATTTCTCATGTATTTTGGATCGTAGGAATTTTGCAGGATTGTATAGTAGGTTTGAGTGTTCCGAAATACAAATCGAACTTTAATTTGATCAAAGGCTGGCAAAAGACTATCATTACTCAAAAGAAATTCCTTGTGATTCAGTAAAGCAAGATACATCTTTTGAAAGCCCTTAGTTACTTCCAATTGGTAGGATGACATATCTATTGTTTCCCCCAGCAAAGTCGGCACGTTCCCTTGTATAACGTTTGTCTGAGCTGTTTCTAAGCGCATACCATCGGTATTAATATGTTTCCAAACTGGAGTTGCATAGAACTGGGTTTTACCTCCAAGTCCACTAACGTCCACAGTCAAAGTATCATTTGGAAGTATGCCCCATTGCGGCAACAAAAAGGTTCTCAAGACCGAATTCTGTAAAATATGGGAGGCATTCTCTAAAGCAGTATGATCTTTTTTAGATGTCGTTTTAATGTGGTGATGAAACAATGTTTCCCCATCTATAAAGACAGGATGCTCACCATTGGCAATCAGATTCTCCTGATGACAGTCTGTACCTTCAAGTAGATATAAAAGTGCTAAAAGCATTCCACAACGTTCATAAAATCGTTCAATGGATGAAGTATCTTTACAGGGACTATTAGGAATAAATTCCATCCAACCATGATTTTCTCGATTCAAGATCTTGATTGGAAGTAGATGTAAAAGAGAGGATTGTTGATTACACCAATCCAAAATCTCATTGAATGCACAATCTATAGCTAAGTTACGAGGTTTATAAACAATTTTAAGTCCTGTATCAAAGGTAATTATTAAAACCGATCGACCTCTGTTATGGGAATCTGACAAGTTACATTGGCAGTCTACTACTTGAGTTAAAGATTGATTAGGGCTGAAACACTTTTCAATTTCTTTCCAGTCTTGTTCAAGCCGAGATTGAAATTCTGAGATTGACTCACACCAAAAAATGACTGCAAGGGAGAGTAGTTTAGCCAACACTGGATATTTTTGAAAAAGCCCCCATAATCCATCCTCAAATAATAATTCCAAGAAGCTTTGAAACTTTTGCTTTTGCTTGTGGGTGATCTGCATGAGCAGAAAACCTCGCAAGCTATTATTGTTGCCCCTAAATGTTTCAAATTCCTCCATTAAAGTAGGAGTTCCTATTTTTGCTAGATTTTCCAGTAGACTTCTGAGAAGATGATTCTTTGCTTCAGGGGCTAGGCAATTCAAAAATTGGAGATTATTCTCCGCTACCGCAAGAAAAGGAACATATACAGACTCAAAGGGAATAGGAGATTCGGACTTGAAACATTGATTTTGAAGAGTTTTTGGCGATGATTTTGGAGAGTAATTGTTGGCAATATTTAACACTGATTGCAAACAAATTAACCAATCAGAAATAGGGACTTTGCATTGTTCCGTAGGTTCACCACCTGCTAACGCCGCTAAAACCCGATCCTGATTAAGCCCTGACCATAGGAGCCGATGACTGAATTTGATGGGATCATTTTTGGCTGCTATTTTCTGCCATGTTTGCAATCTTTGTCTGGCAATATCACCTAAGTCTTGATTTAAATCTTGGATTGGTATATTAAAAAGAGCAAGCCGCTCTGTCAAAGCATAGGTGTTGAATGCCAGTTGCTGAAGTGCTAAAGATGGCTGGTAATCTAGTTGAGATAAGAACATAAAAGTCTAAGCAAATATTGATCAAGAATAAACTACACGGTGTCATGAGAAAATAGTGGTGATGTTATAGTTATCGACAAGTTTATTAGCAAGCTGAAGCTGCAAGAACAAACTTAGGTTCTTAGTTTCACATTATGTAACAGCCGCTTTTTAAAAAATTTTAGTATGAAAACAGTTTCGATTTGCGGATCCAAAGTTGAAAAAATCATGTCGGCAGATAGTTTTGTCGATCATCTTGAAATTGAAGGTATTAAGATTAATTGTGGGATTATCCATACTAAAGATATTACCTTTGCCAGCAAAGATCCTGCCCTAAGTAATCATGTTCTATTCCAAGTCAAAGCCTTTTCCTGCAACTATCGAGACAAACGAATTATTCTCAATACTGCAACTAGCGCCTCTGCCAATCGCTTTAATGCCATAGGGTCGGAATTTATCGGGGTAATAGTCTCGGTAGGAAGCAATGTAACTGATTTAAAGCCAGGCGATCGCGTCATCGCCAATAATTGCTATCCTGACTCTGGTGTGTTGGGTTTACCACCAGGAGTTCCCACAAACCATGCTTCTAAAGAGTTGCGGATTCTCCATCAGGCTAAATTAATCAAAATTCCTGATGTTATGCCCGACGATGTGGCTGCTTCCTTTAGTATTGGCGGACAAACCAGTTACAGCATGATCCGCAAATTGCAGATTCAGCCCGAACAAAATATTTTAGTCACCGCCGCAAAATCCAATACGTCTCTATTTGTACTGCACGCTTTGCAAAAATATCGTCAGCAGATGGGAATTCGGGTTTATGCGCTGACGAGTTCGGGCAACTTCATCGACAAAATTCGGGAGATCGGTGTTGATCGGGTGGTGCAAATTCAGCCAAATTCCGAGACTTGGATCGATCCTGAAACGGCGGCATCAGTTCTTGAGGAAACCAAAGGCGGATTTCATGGCATCATTGATCCTTTTTTTGATTTGCATATTGCCAGAATGTTGCCTGTGATGAAACCAGAAGCTAAATATATAACCTGTGGACTTTATGATCAATTTACGGATCTGACGGGAACCCAATCGCCCGATATCGGCATAAGCCCCCAACATCTTTTATACACAACGATGATTTACAATCTTTCGATTATTGGTAATTGTATTGGACTTACTTCTGATTTAGCGCAAGCGATCGCCGATTATGCTCAAGGAAATTTACCTGTAGCGATCGATAGTGTCTATACAGGTAAGGATGTCGCACCGTTCTTTGATCGTACGTATAATTCCCCCGATCGCTTTGGCAAGGTGGTTTACAGCTATGAAAATTAATTTTCTAGGTCACGCATCCCTATTGGTTGAGACACAAGACTGTAAAATCTTGATGGATCCTTTACTTTGGGACCCCTTTTGTGATGGAACCAATGCCTCTTGTCCTCAACGAGAAATCTTTCCTGATTTATTTCCCCCCTACGATTTTTTAGTGATCTCCCATAGACATACCGATCACTTTGATATTCGCTCTCTTGCCTATCTCCCTAAGCATATAGATGTCCTCATCCCCCCAGACAAACTCTTGATTGAGTGCTTACAAAATTTGGGATATAAGCATATCTACCCACTCAAAGAATTTCAGAAGGTAAAGATGGGAGATACAACCATGATGACTACGCGATCGGAGGTGCGATTACCTGAACTTGGGATGGTTTTTGCTGACCCTAGTGGTGTGTTTTGGAATGCTGTAGACACTTTCTTTGCTCCTGCTACGATAGAAAAAGTGCAACAGTCTTTTCCGAAAATTGACATATTTCTGCCACCTTGGAATGTGGGAATGGAATCAAAGTATCAAACTAATCAGGGCTTAGGTTTTCCCTTTGATGTTTACGATCATCTATATCGTCTAGTCAGCTTAGTTAATCCTGATGTGGTTATTCCCGGCGCTCAAGGATGGAAATACATAAATTCTGGAGCTTGGCAAAATCAGATTGCTTTTCCGCAGACCCGCGAACGCTTTTGTCAAGATATGCTGACTGTACTGCCTCAAGCACAGGTTTGTAGCTTAGATCCCGGAGATATCGCCGAACTAGATGCTGATCGAGGTTTTCAGCATCATCCATCGGCTTGTTTTTATGCCCGCATGGTGGTAGATGATCGAGAAAGTATTGCCTTTAATCCTGTCAATTTCCACAAAGATTTGCAAGATCCTAATCCTTTGGGCTATCCCTTAGAGACTTTACAAGAAGCAATTGCTCATGAAGTTACTACGAATTTGGTGAATTTCATTCAAGAAAATTTAAGTACTATGTTTGCAGAGCATCAGCATTGGCAAGTTATCTATCAGTTAGAAGTCATCTTTCCCGATCGCCAAAGTAAAATTTGGCATATAGATTTCAGGAACTCCACCCTTACGGCGATCGAAGGTTATAACCCTCTGGCAAATTTATTTTTTTATATCACCGCTTCAGGATTTGATAGCCTTTTCCAAAAAACACATGGTTGGGAATATTTAGTCAATACTGGCGAATATCGTCATTTCCATAAGGTTTATTTGTCTCGCAATACAGGGATTTCATCTGCAAAATCGGAACAGATTATCGATCCTATGTTTCTGAAATATCCCAAGAATGAGGATGACTTGCTGCGACTGGAGTCTATGTCAGCAGATCTCCCTGAATCAGATTCTCCGCCTTTGCCAAACACAGGAATGATGCTCTTGGCTAATACCTTCTTCAAGTTACGCAGCAAGTCCCAATAAGCAATCCAAAAAAATTTGTGAGAGGCTCGGTGCGCCTCTCACAAATTTTTAAAAACCTAACTTAAACTTACCTACTTATGTTCAACAATAATTTCAATAACAACTTTGATTTTTTCAAACTGCTAAACCCGATCACGATCGCCGATTTTCTCGAAAAACACTGGGAGAAACAACCGCTTCACATTTCAGGAAGAGCATCTGACTTCTATCAAACATTACTATCTCTCGAAGAGATGGATATTTTGCTTGCCCGACATCATTTGACTCCGCCTGATATTCGGGTAGTTGCTAATCAACAAGAACTGCTTCCCGATCGCTACATTAAACCTGATCGCAGTCTCAATCTCAACCAGCTTTACAAGGCTTATAACGAAGGTCATACCATCATAATTAATGGACTCCAGCAGTACTGGCAGCCCTTAGCCCAAGCTTGCTTGAACGTACAGTATTTTCTCAATCATAGTGTGGTGGCAAATTGCTATCTCTCTCCTCCCAACTCTAAAGGCTTAATGCCCCACTATGATACCCATGATGTGTTTGTGCTACAGATTGAAGGAAGTAAGCAATGGTATCTGCATCCCACAGATTCATCAATAAATACTGTGCCTTTGTTGGGCAGCTTTCAACCCGTCATCCCTGAATCTCGTCTTGGCGATCCCCAATTATCGATCCAACTGAATCCTGGGGATTTACTCTATGTGCCAAGAGGATGTATTCATCATGCCGCTACTTTTGATGATTTTTCACTCCATGTCACGATTGGCGTTTATCCTGCTCAATGGCTGGATTTAGTAAACAGTGCCATCACTGCTGTCGCCCTTCGTAACCCAAAATTACGCAAGGCTCTTCCTATTGGCTATCTAGACAATCGAGAAGCTATAACCATACTTCAGGATACCTTTCAAGAAATCCTGAATACAGTGGCGAGTGATCCTCAAGCATTAGGGGATGGATTAGAGATCCTACGAGATCGCTTTATTCATCAGATCACACCATTACCTGATGGACATTTTCAACAACTGCATAAACTGGAAGAAGTAAATCTAACCTCCCTTGTGATCAAGCGATCGGGTTTGCATTGCCGAGTGATCCGCACAGGGCTAGACGGGGCAAGCATCCAATTTCCTGGCAACACGATCTCAGGTAAACGCCATCTAGAGTCAGCATTTACCTTTATAGCTAATGCCAATCATGAATTTAAGGTTGCCGAGTTGCCCAATACGTTGACCGACGACGGTAAAGTGACATTGATAAAGCGACTAATTCGGGGAGGACTACTGCGAACGGTTTCTCACTAAATCTCTCACTAAATCAGTGAGGCAACATGACGATAAACTTTGGAAATTTGATGGTCTGGGAAATTTAGGCAAAAGATGCCGTTACTCGCCAAACGAATGATATCTGAAGATTCGGGCAGCACTCCTGCAACTTCAATCTGGAAAGTATCAGCAATCTTTTTCTGAAGCTCATCAAAGTTAAATTCTGGCAAAGCTTTGTTGACTAGTAGTAATAGCTTTTGAACATTAAGCTTACGAGCTACATCGATCGTGACTGCCGTGCCTTGAAAATCCTGCTGGTCAGGACGTAAAATCAAAATTACTAAATCAGAAACCGTCAAAGAAAGAAGCGTTTCTTCACTAAGTCCAGGATGAGTATCAATAAATAGGTAATCAAGTTTAATGCTTTTAAGCAGTTCTTGAAAACCATCATTCAAAAGCTCCACATCATAACCTTCCCTTAAAATCTTGGAAATGTCATTAATGCGAACACTCGCAGGAATTAGATAAAGCGCACTTTCAGGAGTAGCCATTTTACCCAAGGTAGAGGTAACGTCATAGGCTGCTTCTTTAGCTGGACAACGCCCCCATAAAAAGTCATTAAGCGTCTTATTTAATTTACTTTCATCAAACCCAAACAAAACATGGATTCCGGGGGATGGCAAGTCAGTATCCACGATGCCCACACGTTTCCCTTTACAGGCAAGAGAAGCAGCTAGGTTTGCTGTAGAATTGGATTTCCCAGTTCCACCTCGATAAGAGTGGATCGAAATAATTTTAGACATAAGCCCTATACTAATTTTTCAAATTCACTATATACAAAATTTGTCAATGCTGATTTAAAGTTAATCGCACTAAACAGCATCTAAAGATTTTATTACTAATTCCAACTCCATTTTATATTTCTTCAGGTTTTGTGCTGTTGCCTACAGCACGATGAAGAGATGCAAGGTCTTGATTGTAGCCAATAATTGCCTGTAAAACATTTCCTCTTGCTTGGGTAAGGCTCGTCTCCGCAATATTGACTTCAGTTTGTAGTCCCACTCCCGCTTGAAATCTTAGACGGGCAAGTTCTAGATTTTTTTCAGCACGGCTTAGCGCTTTTTCAGCAATCACAATATTTTTCTCATTTGCTTTCAAACTAAAATAGGCTTCCTCAATTTCAAGGCGCACCTGAGCTTTAATATCTGCAAATTGATTGGTAGCGATCGCGGCATTTATGCGTTGTTGATCAGCTTTGGCAGCAGCAGCTCCACCATCGAGGAGCCTCCATTGTAAAGTCAAGCCTATAGAGTAACCCACCGCTGTTCCATAGGAGAAATTACTAGGATCTCTAGGATCTTCAGTACTTAAAGACAAGCCACTAAGATTTGCAAAAAGATTTACTTGAGGCTGAAGCGATGCTTCCTCAAACTCCGCTCTTTTAAGGCTGATTTGACGATTTATTTCCTGTTGGGTAAGATCAATTCGCTGCTGCAACCCCAACAAAATACTATCTTCGAGCGAAAGCTCCCATGCCTTACCCTGTTTAATTGGCTCAGAAGCTTTAGGAATAACCGTTGGCGATAAATCGAGTAATCTCACGAATCTACGACTGACGGATTGTTGCTGACTTTTTGCCCTGATTAGTCTTTGCGTGGCATCGTCCAACTGCACTTGGGATGTTAAAACATCAAAGCGAGTGCCAAGTTGCCCTTTAAGGAGTTCTTCAGCATTATAAACACTCATTTCTGATTGACGCACCGAAGCCTCTTCAATCAAAACTTGCTGATCAGCTCGCTGAATAGCGTAGTAAGCATTAGTAATCTCAAGCCGAATTTGTTGAGAAAGCCGCTCCACTTCTAATTCATTTAACTGTAATGATTTATACGCACTTTCGATTAAGGGACTGCGCTGAGGTTGGTACAGTCCATAACTAAGGCTGAGAGTAGGAGAAAGTGTAGTCGTTATATAGTTTTGTATCTGTTGAAATTCTACAGAACTTGGGTCAGCATTCTGTAATAAAGCCGCCCTTCGAGTAGTTTCTATTGCTAGTTGATTAGAAGCACTTAAATCACGCGAAAGACTAATCTGTAAAGCTGCTGTTGGTTGTAATGCTGCCTCTGCTTCTCGGATAGCTGCTTTTGCCTGTTCGACACGCAGTTTGGCAGCTTGGACTTGGCGGTTTTTGGCAAGTCGCAAATCAATAGCTTCCTGAAGTGTGAAAGAAGTGATGTTTTTTGGCTCAACCTCTTGGACTTTAATAGGGCGTAATAAATCAGCAGGATTTTCTAAAGGTGGTTCCTGAGCATCTTTTTCTTGTGAGGGGCTGGGCTGGGAATCTATGGGTTGCGGAGCAATTTTTTCCTGACCATAGGAAGACGACACCCATAAATTTGTGCAAATCCCTAGAGCAAAAGCTGCCCAGATCATTCGTTGCAACATTTATACTCCTCATTCACGATTGTCTAGCTATATTTACAATATTGCAATATTCTAAATATTATTTAGCGATTGTTTAGCGATTGTTTAAACACAGCATTTAACACAGCATTTACTGAACTAAATGGCAATATTAAATTATCATTGCAGCACGTGTAAATCAGTTATTTTTTTGTAAGAACTTTGGTAACATAATTCGTTAGGAATGCGATTTGAGGAGAATGTTTGGAAACACAACTTTTTCGCTTAGAAATCTTAAAAAGCTTTGGTGCGACAGATTGTAATCTACAGGAACTGCTCGACTATAGCCAAAGTGCTTTTCAACACGAAAGCCTAGCTGAAGCAATTCAAGCTATCAAAGTTTCTGAACCTCATCTTGAGAATTGGCAACAGTATTGTAATCTAGCCAAGATTGAGGGCGCATTCCCAGTTTTAGCGCGAACGCTTGTTCAGTTGCAATTTCCAATCAAGGAAGGGATGAGCGAAGTAAAAAATTATCAGGCGGCGACAAAACGTGGAGCAACGCCCGAAGGTATGTCAGAAGCAACAGGGCTAACTTTGAGACAGCCTGATCAAGTCCAGCTATTTCTGCATGAAACCTTAGTGGGACTAATTCCCGTAATTTTAGTAAGCGATCGTCAAGATTTTGTCACCTTGATTCAGGCACTTACCAAAAAGAATGAGCCATCACCTGTGCCTGAGTCTATGGGAGCTTGCATTGTTGGTGGATATAACAATTGGGATCGGATTAACGAGTATCGATCTAAATGGAGTGATAAACAATCTGCCCCGCCTAGTGAATCAGATTGGCAGACAGAATTTAAAAAAATTATTCCCAAAAAATCTCTTTATCAAGATCGCTTCATCATATTAAGTAAGAGCTTTTATAGCAATATTCCACCCTCTACTTTAGGCTTAGAACATATAGTGTGGCTTAATTTATCTCACCTAATTCGTTTAGAGCATGAATGTACTCACTACTGTACAAGAAGATTACTAAATTCTATGCGAAATAATTTAGTAGACGAACTGATAGCTGACTACCGAGGCATAATGGCCGCCACAGGCACTTTCCACGCCCAATGGTTCCTGACTTTTATGGGATTAGAAAATTTCCCCATTTATCGTGAAGGCGGGAGATTAGAGAACTATCGAGGCAGCCCACCTTTATCTGATTCTGCTTACCAAATTGTGCAAAAGTTAATCAAAACTGCCGCAGAAAATCTGGAAAAGTTTGTCCAACAAACTTCTGACAAGCTAAACGGTGAAGACATTAAAGGATTACAGCAAAATGATCAACAACTTTTATTGCTAATTGCGCTTACCTACCTTACTTTAGAAGAGTTAGCTTCACCAAATTCACTTCAACTTTTGCACCAGTCAATTCAAAAATTTATCCCTCTTTTTACTGGTAAGGAGAGTCATATCTCTGGAGAAAATCTTTTATGACTGAATTTTTATTGAAAGAACTCACTAATAATGACATTGACTGGATGATTTCCACTGGTCAGCAACTTGATATAGATTCTAATCAGCAATTAATTGAACAGGGGACGATCAATAATAACTTTTTTGTTTTGTTGGAAGGGGGATGTATTACCACGATCGCCAGTGAGGGGGGCAATATTATGGGGCGAGCTTTTGCTGCCCTAGAAAATGTTGCTTCAGTTGACCAAAAGTTAGAAGAATTGGGGATTGGGGCGATTTTTGGGGAATCAGCCTTTCTAGGTGTCGCCAAATCTACGGTATCGGTGAAAGTAACCGAAAAATCTAAAGTGTTAAAACTATCACATCAGGCTCTCTATGAACGGATGGGACAGGACACAGGGTTTGGCGCAAGATTTTACCATGCGCTGGCATTACATTCTGACGAACGTTGTCAACGCATTATCCCGCAGTATCTTTCGCGTAAATTAGGGTTTGTGCAGTCATTAATGGCGGGTGGATCTGCTTTTGGTGAACTTAGTGATGGTGATGTCGATTGGCTATTAAAAAATGGCAAGGTTGAAGTAATTCCTGAGGGTGAGGTGTTTATCCAAGCTGGTCGTCCTGTCGAGTTCCTATTCATTTTACTTAACTCTACCTGTTCTATTTCTGCCTTTGACAAGCCGCGTAAGATGTCCCGTATTTTTGCTTCTTTAGAATCAGGTAGTCAAGGCGAAGATGAGATCGGCTCAGAAATTATTCACCTAAATACAGGCGAGATAACTGGTGAAACCGCCTTTGTGAGTCTAAATACAATTTCTACAGTTGCCGTCAGAACTTTACAAGAATCTGTTTTCTTGGCGGTTCCCTGTAAGGTCTTACAATTAGAACTACAAAAAAATCTAGGTTTTGCCTCCCGATTCTATCGGATGTTGAGTATGTTACTTACCTCAAGAGGAGAAGCCCTGATCGAACGCATGGGCTATAGTAAAAGGCGATCGTATGATCGCAATCAGCCATTACAAGCTAATGTTTTATACGAGGACGAAATAGATGATAGCAGTTTAGATAATTTAACATTAGCAGGTGCGAGATTTGATTGGATGTTAAAACGACTTTCCGTAAGAGGTAATGTATGAGCAAATTATTTCGACAAGAATCATTAGAGCGTCTTTCTTCGCCTGAGCGCCTAGATCAGTTAATGTATGTTGCCGATGCTAAGTCTTGGATTCCTCTGTCAGCATTAGGAGCGCTTGCTCTAGTAGCTCTAGGTTGGAGCATTTTCGGCAAAATTCCCGTAACTGTTGCTGGGCAAGGTATTATCGTCTTTCCTAGAAGGGTCGTGGCTTTACAGAGTGTAGGAGTCGGTCAAATTTCATCAATCAATATCAAGGTCGGTGATGAAGTCCAAAAGGGACAAATAGTTGCAACTTTATCTCAGCCAGATTTACTTAAGCAATTACAAATTGAAAAGCAGCAACTTAGAGAATTGCAAGAACAGGATCAAAGTTCGACTCAACTACAAAATCGCCAGTCTGACTTACAAGTAGAATCGATCCAACAGCAAAGAAGATCACTTCAAAAAAATATTTCTGAAGTTAATGGACTCATTCCCACACTAAGGGAAAAAGGAGTCACAGCAATTCGCCTTCAGCGTCAAGCATTAGAAGAAAGACTACTCCAGTTAAATAACTTATCCCCAGCTCTAGAAGATCGCTTAAGGACTCGTCAAAACCTATTAGATAGAGGAATTATAACAGGGGATCAGGCGTTACAGGCTAGACAAGAATACTTACAAAATCTTTCCACCATTGCTGATTTGAAGGCTCAGCTTAAGCAACTAGATTCACAAGAAGCTGATGCCCAAAGACAATATCTCCAGAACCTTAATTCTATTGATGATTTTGAATCAAAATTAAAGGATTTAGACAGTCAAGAAGCTCGATTAAGGCAGCAAGTTCAAGATAGTTTTTTTAATCGTTCCAACCAGATTCAGCAAGTTAAAAGTCGTATTGCGCGTTTAGAACAACAAATCTCAGATAATACCAATGTCAAGAGTGAACATGAGGGACGTGTTTTAGAACTGACAGCGACCTCTGGACAAATTGTCAATTCGGGGACTCGATTAGCTTCCATCGATCTCCCCGATCAGGATCAGAGTAAAAAACTCATTACCATAGCCTACTTCCCAGATCAGACTGGAAGACAAGTCTCAACTGGGATGAAAGTACAAATTACGCCTTCTCAAGTCAAAAAAGAACAATTTGGAGGTATTGTAGGGAAAGTTAAAATGGTATCTCCATATATCCCAACTGTTCAAGGTGTAAATGCTTTAATTGGTAGCGAAGAAGCGACTAGGTTACTACTGCCCAATGGCTCAGCTAGAGTAGAGGTATTTATTGAGTTAGAAGATGATAGTAGTACCCGCAGTGGTTATAAGTGGTCTTCTTCTAAAGGACCTGATATCAGTTTAGAATCTGGGACTCTCTCTACTGTTCAGGTTTTAGTTGAAGAAAGAGCTCCCATAACTTATATTTTGCCTTTCTTGCGCTCTACTACAGGTATTTATTAGCTTGAATCTATGAAGTTATCTTTTGCAAAAAATGTGATCGCTAAAACTCCTACCCTCCTGCAAATGGAGGCTGTAGAATGTGGAGCGGCGGCATTGGCGATTATCCTTGCCTATTACAAACTTTTCGTTCCCTTACCAGAACTTAGAAGAGAATGTGGAGTATCGAGAGATGGCAGTAAAGCTTCTAATGTGCTGAAGGCAGCTCGCAATTACAACATGGTAGCTAAAGGATTTAGCAAAAGTTTAGAAGACTTAAAAAACCTAAAACCACCATATATTGTATTTTGGCATTTCAATCATTTTTTAGTCGTAGAGGGATTTGCTAAAAATCGAGTTTTTCTGAGTGATCCCGCATCAGGAAGGCGCAATGTTTCTGAAACCGAATTTGATGAAGGATTTACTGGTGTAGTTCTAATCATTGAACCAGGGGAAAAATTTAAGAAGGGCGGTAGATCCCCTAATATTTTAGTGGGATTAATTGAACTATTGCAAAGTTCAAAAGGAGCCATCTTTTTAGCAATTACAGCAGGGCTACTGCTGACGATCCCGCGACTCTGTGTTCCCGCATTTTCGCAAGTTTTTGTCGATGAAATTCTTGTCCAAGGTCGTGAAAACTGGCTTCGTCCTTTAGTAATTGGGATGTTGGGGACTGCAATTTTGCAAGGTTTTCTGGCAAAATTGCGTTTGAGTTACCTACGGCGGCTGATGCTAAAACTAACCGCAAGTATGTCGGGCAGTTTCCTGTGGCATACTTTGCGCCTGCCCATCGGATTTTACGCTCAAAGGTACGCGGGGGAAATTAGTAATCGCTCCCAACTTAACGACAAGGTTGCCAACGTTTTATCTGGTCCATTGGCGACTACCGTAATTGATGTAATCATGATGGTTTTTTACTTCATCGTCATGTTGCAATATGACTGGGTACTAACATTAATAGCGATTAGTTTTGCAAGTATCAACTTTGCGGCTTTGTCTTTGCTATCTACTAGTCGCATAGATGCTAATACCAAGCTTGCTCAAGAGTTTGGTAAGGTTGCTGGTGTAGCGATCGGTGGTATTCAAACCATTGAGACAGTCAAAGCGTCTGGCTTAGAAGGAGACTTATTTTCCAAATTTGGAGGGTACTATTCCAAAGCTGTAAACGCTCAGCAGGAACTTGGATTACAAACCCAACTGCTTAGCTCTTTACCATCGTTGTTAACTGCATTAACCTCTGCGGCAATCTTAGTGGTTGGCGGATTTAGGGTGATGGATGGAAATTTGAGTATTGGGATGCTGGTTGCTTATCAGTCTTTAACTTCTAGCTTTTTGGAGCCTGTGAATTCGCTCGTAAACTTTGGCAGCACTCTTCAAACCCTTGTCGCTGATGTAGATCGCATTAATGACGTTTTAGAAAATCCGATCGATCCTGAAGCCGATCGCCAATCTGTGATGACCATTACCTCCACAGACCTACATAACTTCCGCTTACAAGGCTTTGTTGAATTGAGAAATGTTTCCTTTGGCTATAATCGCCTTGATGCCCCTTTAATTAGTAATTTTAATTTACGGATTGCGCCTGGTCAAAGAGTCGCCTTAGTGGGAGGGAGTGGTTCGGGGAAATCTACGATCGCTAAATTAGTTTGTGGTTTGTACGCCCCGTGGGAGGGAGAAATTTTGTTTGACGGTAAACCTCGTCAAGAATGGTCGAGAAATGTGTTATCTGGTTCTTTGGCAATGGTAGAGCAGGATATCTTTTTATTTGGTGGCTCAATTACAGAAAACCTTACCCTCTGGGATAACACTATCAGCGATCAGGAAGTAATCCGCGCCTGTGAGGACTCAGCGATTCATGATTTGATTCTATCGATGCCCAATGGTTATGGCGCTGAATTAATTGAAGGAGGTATGAATATTAGTGGAGGGCAGCGTCAACGCCTTGAAATTGCGCGGTCTTTAGTTCGTAACCCCAGTATTTTGGTTTTAGACGAAGCAACTAGCGCCCTAGATGCTGAAACAGAAGTTACTATTGATCGGAACCTGCGAAGGCGTGGTTGCTCCTGTATTGTTGTGGCTCATAGGCTCAGCACCATCAGAGATTGCGATGAAATCATTGTGTTAGAACGTGGTAAAGTCGTCCAAAGAGGCACACATGATTCTCTAAGGGAGCAAGAAGGTGTGTATGCTCGCCTAATTCATACGGAGGAAGGGTAACATGGATAGCTCAACCCCAAAAATAGTAAAAGGCAATATTCCCTATGTTTTGAATGATCCTGAGCGGGTGTGGGAAATTCGCACGGGAACATTAGCAATCTTTTTCTGTAAGATTCAAGAGAGCGAAACTGAGGTTGTCCGACGTTATTTATTTACTGTGGAATCTGGGGAAATTTTATTTGGTATAGATAACTCGATTGGCTGGGAGTTAATCGCCATAGCTTTGTCTGAAACTGAGCTTTTTGATGTTGCGATCGCTGATTTTTCTGCCGAGATGCGGGAGTCTAATCGGCAACGTCAATTAAACCTCTGGATATATCACTGGAGTAAGCATCTTCAGCCTCAGAGTCCCCTCGATCCTGTGCTGACGGATAGTACTCAATATCTTTCTTTAGGTGCTAAGCAAGCTTTACTGTCGTCTAAAAGTCAGGTTCTATGGATCACGATTCGTCAAGGGAATGGAATTTGGCTCGATCTAGAAGATCGAAAACTAGAGCCATCGCGAACATTCCCCTTGGGTTATGGATTCTGGATTCTCGCAGACACTAATTTAGAAGTTTTCGCGCAATTGACAGAGGAAAGAGAAGACTGGACATCCCTCCCCATTGAATTAATGCAGTTCCATCAGAATGTGGGTGCAAATGTTCTGGTATTGGAGGCTCAAGAGCTAGAGACAAATTACCAAAGATTTGAAGCTAGGAACCAACAAAATAGAGACTTGTTGAATGTCGCTTTAGAAGATCTCGTTTCGGTGCTGCACAAGCCTGAAGAAAAAATCTCTGTAGATATGAGAGGGGATGCCCTATTAGCGGCGGCTGGGGCGGTGGGGCGAGTGGCAGGCATTATAATTCGTCCTCCCAGTCAGTCCGAAGATCTAACAAGGATCAAAGATCCACTGTCAGCGATTGCCAGAGCTTCGCAAATGCGAATTCGTCAAGTATTACTGGAATCTGGCTGGTGGAAACGAGAATCAGGCCCAATGCTTGCCTATTTTCAAGAAGATAATGCCCCTGTGGCACTATTGCCTAAGGGACAGAGCTATATCCTTTTTGATCCTAAAAATAATACAAAACAAGCGATCGATGAGGAAATCGCTGAGACCATTTCACCACTTGCTTTTACATTTTATCGTCCGTTGCCTTTGATAATTCGCAATGCCATTGACCTATTTTCGTTTGGGCTTAAAGGCTACGAACTCTCAGCAATTGGTATTGTCGTATTTGGAGTTACAGTTACGCTTTTGGGCATGATTATTCCCCAAGCAACAGCAATTTTAGTTAATGATGCCATTCCCAACAGCGATCGCTCCTTACTTAGTCAATTAGGCTTGGCACTTTTTGCCGCAGCCTTTGGTCAATCAGCATTTCAAGTATCTCAAGGTATTTTAACTAATCGAGTTGAGAGCGCTGCGGATGGCGTTTTGCAGCCTGGGATTTGGGATCGTCTCCTACGGTTAAGTCCCGCTTTTTTCCGTAACTATTCCTCGGGGGATCTTTTATCTAGAGTTCTTACAATTAGCCAAATTCGCTCCCAAATTAGTGGAGCTACATTGCGAACTCTACTTAGCGGTATATTTGCTTTACTAAATCTGGCATTAATGTTTGTATATAGCTGGCAACTATCCGTCGTAATTATTGGCATTTCATTAGCTGTATTTTTCATTACGTTTATTTCTAGTCGCAAGATCGTTGCCAACAACCGTAAGCAAGAAGAATTGGTTGGAGTTTTAAGTGGTTTCACCATTCAGCTTATTAATGGCGTAGCAAAGTTAAGGGTGGCAATGGCAGAAGAAAGGGCTTTTGCAGCTTGGGCAAAACAACAAAGTAAAATCCTAAAGTTACGAGCAGGCGCTCAGCGGATAAATGATAGTGTGGCGGTCGTTTCTGAGGCGATTCCTTTGATTACTTCGATACTTTTGTTTTGGTTTGCCATTTTATTTATGCAAATGTCTCGACAGACAGAAAATCCACAAGGACTCAACGCTGGCTCCTACCTAGCATTTGCGTCGGCTCAAGGAATTTTTATGCGGGGTATCACTGATTTAAGTACTACAGCTACAGAAATCTTAGAAATTATCCCTTTATGGGAACGCGCCAGACCTATTTTAGAAGCGCCACAGGAATCTGATCCCAGCAAAGCTGAGCCGACCCGCCTCAAGGGGCATATTTTATTAGATCACATTACTTTTCGTTATCGTGAGGATGGTCCACTAATTTTAGATGATGTGACCATTGAAGCTCAACCGAGAGAATTTATTGCGATCGTTGGTCCTTCAGGAAGTGGAAAGTCCACCATTTTTAGATTGCTACTAGGTTTTGAAAACCCCTCTGCTGGAACAGTTTTTTATGATGGACAGGACTTATCAGGGCTGAATCTTCAGGCAGTTCGCCGTCAGTTTGGCGTAGTACTACAAAATGGACGTATTAATGCAGGTTCAATTTTTGACAATATCACCGCAGGAGCTTTGGCCACCCTAGAAGAAGCTTGGGAAGGAGCGCGAATGGCTGGATTTTCCCATGATATAGAACAGATGCCCATGGGAATGCATACGGTGATCAGTGAAGGAGGAAGCAATCTTTCAGGAGGACAACGCCAGCGCTTACTCATCGCTAGAGCCTTAGTGCTTAAGCCTAAAATTATTCTCATGGATGAAGCAACTAGCGCCCTTGACAACCGAACTCAGTCGATCGTCACTGCTAGTTTAGATCGCTTAAATGCAACAAGAGTTGTGATTGCCCATAGACTAAGTACCATCATCAATGCCGATCGCATCTTTGTGGTGGAGGCGGGACGAGTAGTGGAAGTTGGTAATTTCCAGCAACTGATCAATGAAGATGGATTGTTTGCTCGTCTTGCGTCAAGGCAATTAGAATAATTGTTACCTTTCAAACAGATCAGGCAACCAAAGCGCTAACAAAATCAATAAACAAACTATTATCAGAACAACGGTAAGATTAAAGGTGTCATTATTCATGTTTGTAATGTCATGCTTTTACTATATTTCATGATTCACTTATCTTACTATTAGTTATTCCATTCAGATTAGATGAAGTGATCAAGATTTTTCACGTTATCAATCATTAATTTGTGTCTTCATTTTTCTCTGTTTTAAGCGCTCAGTTCTTTTCTGTAAATTGCTAAACATTTCAGATTCAGTAATTTCTGCAACTTGACGTTGCCGTTTAAATTCATCAATTTCAATACGAAGTTCTTCAACTGTCTTAACGAGCTTTTCTTCATTAGCTTTAATTTCCCGAAGTTGTTGGGCGTGAATGAGTGCTTTTTCAATTATTGGAGAAATTTGGGCAGCGACAATACTTAAAGTTTTTAAATTAGGAGCTGTATAAAATTCAGGCTCTTTATGGATTATTACAATTGCCCCAAAGACTTTACTATTGGTTTTAAAAGGGGCACAAAGCAAAGACTGGGCATTAGCACTACGGTACTTAACCCGTGGATCAGTTAAGGTATTATTTATAAGTTCAGCCTTTCCTGTACCACAGACTTGTCCAATAATTCCTTCATTTTCATAATATACAAAGGGTTCAGAGAGACATGGTTCAAGTTCTTTAGTTTTAATCGTTACAGTATCAAATCGACGAACATTAGGATCTAATTGTAAAACAACTTGCCCACTAGTAGCTCCAATGGCTCGAAAAACCTCATCAATAGATAAAATGCTTAATTCTTCTAGATTAAGTTCTCCAGATATTTTTTCAGATATGCTAAGTAGAAGATTCGTTTCTCGGTAGAGTTGTAAAATTTCTTTAGCCAAACTATGATTTTCTTCTTCTCGATTCAAAACTTTGGAGAGATATATGGATAGATTTTCTGCATTAAATCCAAATGCCCATGCAATAATTTCCTCCCCAGAAAGCACTGGAAATTTTTCTTCAGAGATGAGAGAATCATTTCCATAAATTATATTACCTTCTAGATCACATATCGCAAAAGGATAGCATTCTAGATACATATCTAACAATGGTAATATTTCTTTCTTAAGTAGTTTTGTTAAAGACATAATAAATATAGAACGTGGTGAGTATTAGCAATACTTAGCAAGGCAATTAAGCTTCAGTCCGATGAAGCAAAGAATACTTGGTAAAGCGTACGATAGTCAAGGGATCTTTCAGAATGTGATTGGATCAATTCATCACATTCTGAAAGACCTCTTCTTTCACGATTTTAACCTACATTCAGCAGGTTATTTAAGACAAAAAATAATATTTACGAGAAGAGACTCCGAGAAACTGCAAAATTAGATTTTGTCTATCAGTAAGCTTAATCTGATACTTAACATGGTCAAGAAAGACCAAATGAACAGAGAGAAAGCACTGAAGTATCCAACGTAAAGTAGGACGAGGAGAGGGCTTACCTTTTTTTTTGATCGGGAAGAGTAGCGTTGGCTTTCTCTAAAGCAACGTGAGTTCGACGAACTTTAGACCTCAGAATCTTTATAAATCAATATTGGGATCTAAGCATACAAACAAATCCAAATTATGATTGAGAATAAAGTCAATAGACTGCAAATCTGTGATTTATTGACTCCATTCTCAACAGGTTTGAACACTTTTGTAAAACATGATTCCTTGTAATCTCTATTAGACCTTACTTTTCACGGGTTCTTTGAAAGACATAACAGAAGAGCCTTTAGAGGAAAGGGCACAGATGAGGTTAACTGAGATCTTGCACCATTCTAAAAAGGGGTTGCGAAAAGACGAGAGATGTGAAAAAAAGGGCGTAGTACTAGTTTAAATAACGATATGGAAACCATCGTTAAGCACGCCCAAAGGCTAGTTTATAGTCTTCTGTGCTTTATGCCTAGTGTATATCAAAAAGCCAGTTTGAATGCGATATTGGGACTATTTCTCGAAGCGCAGGGACATCCTTTACCTCAACATACGCAAGTAAAATCAGCCAGTTCGTTAAGTCGCTTTCTAAATCACTATAACTGGTCTACGCGGTCAGTGATTCGGATAACCCGTCAAATAATCTTAGAGCAAATCGCTCAGCATCTTGTTGGGGACAGTGCCAAAGCGATTAACCCAAGGAACGAAAGTACTTGTTCTTGCTGATACTGAGTTTTGCACAGTCAAGTTTTTAAATCTAGTCCGAGCAAAGGCTTGGCGAGTTGTTGTGGGCATACGCTGCAATCGTAAGCTTCAAGATGGACGTTCGGTCAAACAACTTTATCGTCATGGCAAACGGGGACAACAAGTTTTACTCGAAGGGCTAAGTACCCCATTTACCATCTCTTGGTTCTGGCTCAAAAGAGCTGATAGCAAACGCGAGTTGCGCTTTGTGATTTCTTCTCATCCCTATTCTGGTGCTTATAGCGGTTTTCAAATGAGCAAGAGCAAGGTAAAATGGAGAGAAAATGCAAACAGGAAAAGCGTATTCACAGGATTTGAGAGAACGAGTAATCGCAGGGTATCAAAAAGGAAAAACCACGATGAAA
>NZ_JAYGIF010000067.1:0-27806 GCF_034931345.1 Pseudanabaena sp. CCNP1317
TAGCGATCGCGGCTCTAACCGCCGTAGGTGTAATCTGGTTATAGACAGCGCGTTTGGGATTACGCAGATGCAGTTGCTGCTGTAAATGCCAAGCAATTCCCTCACCCTCGCGATCGCCATCGGTAGCCAGCACCACTTCTGAAGCATTCTTCACCGCAGCGCGGAGTTTGGCGACTACCTGTTGCCCCTTACCTTCGGTCAATTGGTAGCGACATTCAATTTTGTTGGTATCTTTGTGCATGGTAAAGCCCAAGCTATCTTCACCATCTTTGGCAAGTTCCGTAAAGTGACCAAAGGAAGCTTCCACTTGCCATTCACTACCAAGGATTGCTTGGATAGTTTTGCATTTGGATGGAGATTCAACGAGTAACAGCTTTTTCATGTTTTTGTACCTGTGTAAACTTTATCGCTAAATGGAACTATTTCTGATTTTCAAGAGGTTTGGTTTGCTGTGCATTCAACATGGAGACAGCCTTACTGATATTGGCTGCATCTCTGTCAGTGACATTGGATTCAATGATTTTGCCTTGTGACTCCACAAGGATGGGATTAACAGGACGATCTTTTGCCTTTAAAGTCATCGTATCCGATGCTTTTTCGAGACTGAACTTGTAATTCCCCTTACCATCAGGACGCTCGAAAATGAGATTATTGCCATCTTCTTTACCCTGAACTTGCAGCAGTTCTCGACAATCACGCGCCAGCTTGAGGTCACGCTCATCATTAGTTGCCTTATCAGTGGAAGTCTGTGAAGTTTCTTGTTCAGCACCATCGCGTTTATTTTCGGTTTTGTCTTTACCCAGTTTAGCCAAACCATCAAACATCGACAGAGCGATCGCTTGAATCTGGGCTGCATAATTAATCTGATTCTGCTCTTGAATAGCAACACTCACCAGTTGAGCTTCATTACTATCTGAATTGGGATTACTGCTCGGTGCGTAAGCCAGATCCCATTCTTCATCGAATATATCGTCTTTATCTTCCATAATAAAATCTGTCAAATTAATTGGATAATTCTCTCGTTCAGCGATCGCTAAAATGTTGACTATATGAATATCGACAAGCTGATTAAAAGCCGTCACAAACTGGGCGATATTAACATCAGGATTAGCGGTAATCATCGTATTTTCCTAGCGCTCTAGCTGGGGTTTAATAGGCTCTACTTTCAAGCGTGGCAACTTATCCGCAACCGAGGCGGGTTGACCCATGCGCTGAAAAATCTGCTTGAAACTAGCCAAATCCTCTGGAGTCATTGACTGAGAAGTGATTTGTCCTTTGTCAGTCCGCAGAATGTTTTCCCCCCTATCGTTAGCGATCGCGATATCGCCGTCTTCATTCTTTTGCAAGGTATAGTTCTCACCCTTAAAAGTCTCTCTTCCCGTCTGACTGAGAAAATTATCGACAACGATAACCGCTCTAGAGCCAGCAGGAGCCAAATCTCCCATCTTCGCGATCGCAGTGGGATAACCCTGCTTTTGAGTTAGGTCAGCCAGATCGATATTGGTGGAGTAACAATTTCATCAGGTTAATCGTTTGATTTTTCATGATTAGGCTATAGTATATTTTTATTGCTCATTACAGTGAGGTCATCTAGATGAGAGCAGTGGAAGCTACGGGGACAATTGATCGCGAAGGGCATTTGTTGCTGGATCAGCCTTTTGGTGAGGACATATCTAGTCGTGTCCGTGTGATTGTGTTGTTTTCTGAACCAGTTCAAGAGTTGGAAGCTGATCCTGATGATACGCCTATTGAGGAGGTGAAGGCGAGTTTGAAACGAGCTTTTCAGCAAGCTAAGGCAGGGCAAACTAGACCAATTTCTGAATTGTGGGACAGAATTGATGCTTAGTGAAAACATCCCAATTTCTATCAGGTTTGCTGATGAGTTTGAAGAGAATTTATATCGTCTATCCAAAAGATTTCGTAATATTCGTAAAGATGTTGTGGGTGTGATTGAGCAAATTCAGGCTGGTAATGTTGTGGGCGATCGCATTGCTGGTCTGGGTGAAAATTATATTGTGATTAAGGTCAGGGTAAAGAATAGCAATATCCAAAAGGGGAAAAGCGCGGGTTATCGTTTGGTTTATCAGGTGGAGTCTCCGACTAATGTACTGCTGTTGACTATCTATTCAAAGAGCGATCGCGATGACATTAGCGCTGCTGAGATTTTGAATATTTTGTCTTCTATTTCTGTGGATGATGAGTAAAATAGGCTTTTTCACAAGGACAATTAAGATCGCTGTGGCGGCAAGTCCTGTAATGATGTTCAAACTTAGCCTTGCCATGCCCAATGACCAGAATCCTGTCATCCATGCATAGAGTAGCTTTGCTGAAGGCTAGAATTTCTAGTTAAAACTATTTTTTCTTTTGTATAAATGATGTACTTACATATATTATCAATGATGTAAAAAAGCAGATACCTAAACTAATTGCTATACTTTGTAAGTTAGTAGGAATTGAGGGAGATAGTTGACTTTCTAGATGAAAAAAACTTACAAAACCTTCTTGAAATCCGCTAAAAAATAGCATTACTGGAATTAAGAAAAATCCCATCATTTGAGAGCGCCTAACATTTACTATTGGAGGTAATAAACCCAGACTTGTAGCAGCAACTAAAACCATTACACCCCAGAATCCAGTAGTTAAAGATACAAGTAAAGTAATAAATGTAATAACGGCTAAGGTCAATGCACGATAATTCAAGTTATTAATAATTTTTAGAAATATTTGCCAAGAATTTAAAAGAAGCTGTCTACTAGCAAATCCAGCTAAACCCATTGCTAAAACAATCGTAAGAGTTTCCCAAGGATTTATTTTTTCTATTAATGCCCCAATAGCTACAGAAGCGCCAGAACGAGACTTTTGAATAAAGTAAATTGCTGTAATTCCAAAAAGAGCATCGGCTGTTTGGATCGCCGAAGTTGTCGTGATGTAGAATTTATCGTTGCTATCTTCATTTTGATCTCCCGTTAGTTTAAGAGCAAGTGTAGAAGCGTTAGCAGATCCTAAACCTGGTAGAAGACCAACAGCCATCCCAGAAATAGTACCTAACAAACTTGCAGCATTAACATCCCTGTTGCTTATACACAAGGATATATCTTGTTTCTGAATGGGTAACTTCCCCTTTTCATCTGCTAGGGAAATGAGCAAACCGCTAATGCCAAAAAGACCAGATAATGCAGGAAAGAGCGAGTTAAATGCCGCAGATGAACCATTAGGGATTAAGGGTGTACCTAATACAACAATCCCAAAAAAGCCACTCAATAGAAATATAGTAGTTGCCCATGCTGTTCTACTTTCATCTTTGATTAAAAATACTGAGATAGCTAGTAAAACCCAAAAAAGAAATGGCTTGAGTAATTCGTCAATGGTAGATAGTAGATTAAGATTTAGTACCGCAAGAATTATAAAAATAATAGCGATAATTAATGAAAATAATAAACCTTTCCAAGATCCTTCTATGGAGAGCCTTAAAGCTTTACCACCTTCTCCTTGTTTAATCATTCTCTGTCCAGGCAATAAAGTATAAACTTCATCAGTTGGGACACCTAAAAAGAGACTTGGAATATAATCAAAAAAAGCATGAGTAATGCTGACGGAAACAATAAATACAGCAATTGGTAGACGTAATTCGCTGCTTTGTGGGCTAGATGCGTAAATAGCCACCATCAAAGAGGCGATAACATTAACGTGAATACCAGGCGTTAATCCACTAAGAATACCTACACAAAAACCAGATACAATACTTATAAATAACAAAACTACTATCATTTATTTATAACCTCTCACAATGTCTACCTCTTCCATCCGTTGTCTCGGAACATATCATCATTTCTGAATAATTGGGTGTGATTGCTGTAATATAAATGCAATATATAAAGAATACACACACTAATATAACTATTAAGCGAACTATCACAGTAAACACATTTTTGTAATAGATTTCCCCCAATTTTGTCTTTGATTCGTTCCCTTTCCTTTCAAGATAGGCTTTAACATTCCCCATGAAACGAATAAAGCTCACCAAAAAATAGAGAAGAAAATATAATAACAACAAAAATATTATAAAATTCATTGATTTGTTTATGGTTACAAATTGAAATATTACTTTTTAGTGCCGAAAATCTTGAATACAATAGTCTTGGTACTATAAATTATTTTTGTTCAATATTTTTACCATTTAGAGACAATTTATTCTGAAATTCAGATACTTTGGCTAGAACTCTAACTGTATTTTTGCTGCTAAGAATCTGGTATGTATTATCATCCCAATCACCCTCAAAAAATATGCCGTCTACATTTAGTCCTTTCGCATCGCCAATTTCAAATCTTAGCATTTTCTTTCCTTTTTTGGATATAAATTGTTTAACAGATATTACATTGACATTTTCTATCCAAACAGTCTGATCCATGTAGCTACTCAGTTGATCAATAGTTACGGATGGAAATGTATTAGACGATTCCTTGAGACTAATTGACAGAGACGAAAGTGGCGAAATTTGAGGTTTATTCTGATATTTTCCTAGTAAACCTGTAATAACAATATAATCTCCTATTCTTGGAGTAAATGGAAGCTTGCCAAGTGAAGGAAAAAATGTAGTTCCAAACTCTCCTTGTTGACCTTTTATAGTCAAAAACCTTATTCCTTGACGACTATTACCACTATGAGTTACCAATCCTTCAGCAATTACTAGATTCCCATTTTCACTTAGCTCAACTTGACCACCTTGATAGGGCTTTGCATCAACAATAGATGGCGAGTAGAATTTCCCCCCAACCCAAATAGCAATTGTAATTACGAAAAAAAGCAACAATGACCATATAGGTCGTGAAATAAATTGTTTAAACATTTTTTGATTCTATTTCTCAATATATACCAATACTTCGGACAATTTTTTAACGAGGCTATCAGGTTTGTAGATTGATACTTTGATTTAGTTGGCTGTTGTCTTAAAAGCTAATGACAATTTAAAGAAAGGATAAAATATTAGCTCTGCATGGAATTATACGATAAATTCTTGAAATTCTTCAAAGTATTGCAAGAATATCAACTAGAAAATACATATTTCATCCTTATCTTGTTTGCGAAAAAGTTGACCTTTAAGGATGTCGTAGAATCCTCATAAATTCTTTATTTTTTCATTAATGCACAAGTTCAGAGCTGAGTAAAATTCATCTCTTAACAAAATAAATTTATTTACTCGATAGGCTGTTTTAAGGGGGGAGCCAAATCCAGAAAGTTCACAAATGTATTCTACTTGGGTCTTTTCCGCATTTGAACTGTGAGGAAATGTTGCGAAATAGAGCTTTGCTTTGCCATCGATAAATTCAAGACGATGAAACTTAAAGTTAAAATCTCCTGCACACCAAGTATCTCCACACACAGTGTCAATCTCTCGAAGTACTTCATTACTTGATACACTTTCCTCAAGAAATATATTGATTATACCAATTACTACAGAAACACTCAAAGTTAGACTGAGAAATATAATTAGAACAGATTTTTTCATGAAATATTTTTTGCCTTTAATTATCAATACTTCAGACAGTTTTTTAACGAGGCTATAAGGCTTGTAGGAAAGCACTTTGATTTAATTGACTGTTGGGGATCTAAAATCATTTACATTTTGACAAGAGGTGTTCGCACTTCATCGGAGAAAGTCGTCGCAGTAACTTGACAGTTGTTCAAAAGTACAATTATCGTGAAAAAATATCTTGTGAAAGCCTACATCCAAATAAAATTGATATTTATGACAAAACTTAAACTTGCTGATATCACACAAAATTTCACTGAGGAAGATGCTTGTAAACAAATTGTAAGCTACGTAACTCTTAATAGCAGCATTAATCATCAAGTTATTAACATAGATAAAGTAATAGAAGATTATCTTGAAAAACACAAACCTAAGGATTGGGATACTCAATTGGGTTATTTTGTCTGCACAAATTATGATACTGAAACTGACGCAGAAGCTTTCTATGATGCGGCTTGGCATTTTTGTTCAAGAGGTATTCTTCGACCTGCACCTCTTGACAAGGCAGAAGATCTTCAATTTCCCAAGAACTTTTATGCAAAATTTTTACTTACAAGCTTCGGAAAAGAATGGATCTCAAAGTATGACATAAATGAATGTATACCATCAGAACATGGAAGGTTCTCTAAACTTTTAAGTAATCGAGATCGTGTATTTGGTCAGGGTTATCAATCGCGTAGCCAAGAAGCACTGAGTTGCTATCGTTCACAAAACTATTTTGCTTGTTGCGTGATGTGTGGAGCAACATACGAATCAGTCTTACTAGCTCTTGCGATCAAGAAAAGTGGAAATGAGCAAGATATTCTTAACAAATACAACTCAAGTCGAGGTCGAAATCTCATTGAAAATTTCCTCATTGGTCAGCTTAATCAATTTATTCAAGCTGATTTTCGTAAGTATAGTGAATTATTAAAGTATTGGCGAGATGATGCTGCTCATGGAGCAAGTGTAAATATCGGAGAAGAAGAAGCTTTTACTTCGCTGATCCTTTTGCTTAGATTTATTCAATATGCTGACAAGCATTTTTCCGTTTTGACTGGTTCTTAAACAATCTAGAAATAAAATTCTAAAATCAAGAAGTGGGAATCATTATTTATCTTCTTAGGCGATCGCCTAAAAATCACGACTCACAGTAATAGCGATCGCCTTTAGAAGATAGATTATTGGTGCGATCGCCTCTTCAATCTCATCTTCACAAAACGCGATCGCCTGATATAATCACAATTAACTTTTGATATAGGAGTTGGTGGCATGAGTGGTTTGACTAGACGCAAGTTTATGATTGGTCTGGTAGTGACGACTCCTTTAGCGATCGTGGCTTGTGAAAATCTGAAACCGAAGGCTTTTACGGAAGCTCTGAATCTGCCCAATGGAGCCGTACCGTTAGAAATGGCGCTAATCCCCAAAGGGAAGTTTACGATGGGATCGCCAAGTAGTGAGGAAGAGAGAGAGGATCGTGAATTGCAGCATGAGGTGAACTTTCCGCAGGACTTCTATATGAGTCGCTATGCAGTGACACAGGCGCAATGGCTGGCGGTGATGGGTAAGTTTACCCATGAGTTTGACGAGAGTGCTGATACGAAGTTTAAAAGCGATAATCGTCCGATGATTTATGTGAGGTGGCATGAAGCGAGGGAGTTTTGTAAGAGATTAACAGCCACTCTACCTGCTAATCGTGGAACCTATCGCTTGCCGACAGAGGCGGAATGGGAATATGCCTGTCGTGCTGGCACAACCACGCCATTTCATTTTGGTGAGACGATTACGCCTAGTTTAGTCAACTATAACCACTATCACCAACAAACCTTTGATGTGAATAGTTTTTCGCCTAATGCATGGGGATTACATCAGATGCATGGGAATGTGTGGGAATGGTGTTTGGATCAATATTTTGATAGTTACAGCGAAAAATCTAGTAGCTTAAAAAATAATGGCAGTGAACCCTATGGCGGCATGAATGTAAATGATATCGATAATCGTTATCTTTCTCGTCTACTGCGCGGTGGTTCTTGGAATAGCGTTGCTAGGCGTTGTCGTGCTGCCTATCGCGACGGGGACATCGCGCAGAAGCAGGTCAACTACATTGGTTTTCGCCTGCTTCTCGCTTCTTCTTTGTGAGGACTTTGTTAGCCCTTTACTCTTTTCCCTAAGCGGATTGCTCTTGCGAAACAATGCTTTGCTTGGTTACGCGCTGCATATTCGCTTTGACAATCGTTTCATTTGCCCTTGTAAACTGGCAAAAAACTTCAGTGTTTGATATCGCATCACGAGCGATCATCTAATATAGAATAACTTGATTGTTGAGAAACAAAAGTGAACACTATGGGATTAGATCGAATTGTCATTAAACCAGATGTCTGCCTCGGACAGCCCACCGTCAGAGGGTTGAGGATTACCGTAGCCTTTGTCCTCAAACTCTTAGCCAGCAACCTATCCGTCCCAGAAATCCTAGAAGCCTATCCTGAACTAGAAATTGAAGACATCAGACAAGTCCTCAACTATGCAGCTTGGGCAGTCTCAGATCAAACTCACGGTGTTCTCGCGTGAAAAATATCCGTTTACTTGCAGATGTTCATATCTCACCCAAAACCGTTGGAGACTTGCAAAAACAAGGCTATGAGATCGTTCGTAGTTCGGAATTTTTACCTGCCAACGCACCAGACATCAATATTTTAGAATTTGCCAGAACCGAAAACTGGGTTGTACTGACTCAAGATCTAGACTTCTCAATGCTAGTAGCACTTAGCAGATACAGTCAGCCCAGCTTAATCACCTTGCGCCTTTCATCAGCAAAACCCGACATCGTGACCAAAAAACTGTTAGATGTATTGCCTCAAATAGAAGAAGCCTTACAAGAAGGTTCTGCAATTACAATCCAAGATGACAGTATTCGCATTCGCAAACTACCAGTGAGATAACTTTCCATTTCCCCTTTTCAATCTCTTCAGGTGCAGTAATGCTCTGAGGCACTAAAATCACTTTGCTCCCACCTGAAAATACTTCTGTCGGTGTTAATTCCGCGATGGACGAAAAATACCAATATTCCGATGCTTTCGCACATCCAGATACAGAGGCATACCGCCTTCTTCGGTAATCAATTCAAACCCAGTCTCATCGACCGATCTGGGCATAACACAACCCGTAAAAGCGACCGCTTCATCGGATAGGTAAACGTGACGGCGGGGAAAGGGTTGAGCTAGCAAATTACCAACCGTAATTGGCAAGGTTTGCTTCCACATCAACCATGCATATTCAGTTTCCCGCTCAACCCATGCAGGACGTTGGAAACAACTGCAAAAATAACGACAAGCATCATCAAGGGTATTGGGACTAGGACGGCGGATTAAAATCGCTACCGCCACGTTGATTGGAATTGCGCCTTCGTAGAGTGCTTCTTGTGCCTTGACCGCTCTTTGTTGTTTCAATGAAGCATTGACATTGATGTTATTCAAAGAAGCGGATTGCTCTTGCGAAACTATGCTCTGCTTCGTCACCCGTTGCATATTCGCTTTGACAATGGTTTCATTTGCCCTTGTGAACTGACAAAACACTTCCGTGTTTGCCACAGAGTCGCGGGCGATCGCCTCCCAGAGATAACGCATCTGCTTACCCTTCGATACCCAGCCCCCTGGTTTATCCATGAAGGTGAGTACACCGATATATTCGCCTTTCAGATGCACAAACCCATTATCAGCAAAGGGAATTGAATCAGGTCGCTCTAGCAATAATGTTTTCAGATGCACTTGGGTATTGATGCGCTCCTCCACACCACGCTCGGACATCACCAACAATTGGGGAATCGCAGGTGGGTGGCTGCTATTAAATTGCCGCCAGAGATGTTCCCATAGTTCATGCTCGGTCAGTGGGCGCAGGTCTAAACCCATACGATTTACCAGAATCTGTTCCCAGTTCAAGAAACCATCAGTAAATGCCTTGGCAAAAGCAATTTCATGTCGCTCCTGCTCGATTTGCTTTTCCTGACCCATCAATTGCTGTGATAGCCTCTGTATCCAAGCCAGTGCTTTTTCCAGCACATCATTACCCCCAGCCGTCGAGCCACGCAGGGTATAGGTGGCATAGAGTCTCAGGAATTTAGGTTTGCGTAGTCCTGACTTCGCTAATTCCTGTACTCTCTGCTTTTCACCCATCACTAGAAACTTGAGTTGCGGAGTATCCGCTTGTTCGTAGAGTTCTTGGAGCTGCTGTTGGCGATCGCTGTCAGAACTAACTGAACCAAAATGCACCGTCAGCTTTTCGCCATCGGGAATATCCTTTAAGCCTGACTGAATCGCCTCAAATAGTGATTCTTCTTGATCTGCTGAGAGGGTAGTATGGATACCTTTGGACTCCCAGCCAAATACAAACTGCAACGATTCTAGAGATGATTGACCTTGCTTAAGCACAAAGCAACTTACGGTGCGACCGCGTAGCTCAAACTTGAGTAGACATTCTACGGCTAGCTCTTTCTCAAAGTGCTTATATCGTTTTTGATTAACGCTCTGCATACTTCCTAACCTCCTGCTTACGCATCCCTCTGTACTGATAAACTCCTCTTGTCCATCGCGGCACAGGGATAAATTTTGATAAAAATCGATAGGGCTTTGAACCTGTCAAGATCCACCATGTTGCATCACCCCATGCCACGATTAGCAATACCCATAACCAAGGCAGATTCAGGACTACATAGCAAATCATAAACAGAGTAAAGCTGATGGTTGACCAAGGAATGATTAACTCAGTGGGAAACGGTCCAATCTTGGGACTTGCTCCCAGAATGGCATTGACCTTACGAAATTTGTACTCTTCGGTCATAGTGTTAGGCTGCACCTGTGATAATGCCTGCCAAAATATCGCCCATTGTTACGGTAACAACCAAAATTAGAGGTGTTCTCGCCATTTGTTGCCAGTCATCATCGTTTCTGGCTGATTGAATCACCTTTACAAGTCCAATTCCCAGATAGATTACAAACAAGGCTCGCAACACATTGAAAATCAGGGCAACAAGTCCTGTATCAATCCCAGGAATTGCACCTGTCATCCATGTCTGAGTCCTATTGAAAAACTGGGCTTGAGCTGGCTCCACTGTAAAAATCAACAGTAAACCAATCAGGAAGCCAAGAGCGATGCCCAGTAATAAAACGGGACTGTACTTAGAATGCCGAATCATTTGCTCGAATTTGCCATAGAGCATCAGCAATACCTTTGGGAAGGCTATCAGCAAACCAATCAAGGCTAGTAGCGCCGTGAGATACATCCCTTTAGAGCAAGCAAAGGTGATGACGATTCCCACAATTGAAGCCGTCAATGTGGCTATCTGAAGATTTTGGATTTGGCTAAGGAAGTTACTGCGGTGGGGACTATAGGGAACTCTCAGAGAATTAATTGGATAGGTTTTCATAGTTGCTATCTAGAAAAATGTGAGACATGGGAAATAGATGCACAAAAGCCATAGGCAACAAAGCGATCTGATTACCTTTGCACCTCTACTTTTGAAAAGCATTCTGATTGATAGTTCTTTTCTCGTCAATAACCGAACAGCATACGCCCTGTCGTTTTAGGCTGTATTTGAAACATCACGATCGCCGCCGCCGATCTGCTAAGGCATCGTTTAAGCCACCTTGCAGATATTGCTTCCGCAACCTCCAGAGGCGGGTTCTTTTAACCCGCAGCACTCGCATTACTTCGGAGATGTCCACACCGTCATGCAGAGCAAGTAATACCTGTGCACGATTGATGGTTGACGCATGACCATTACCTTTTAAGCATAGAGCCACGCATTGGCGATAATCGGTGTTGGTGAGGGTGATTTTTAGTCTTTCCATGTTTCAAATAACGTTTTGTAAAGTTTGGCGTAGGGCTACTTTTTTTGTTAATCATTACTTTTGTCGGACAATTATTTGTTAACTTTCCTGACTAGAATGTTTTATGTAACTCAAATTTTATAAGCATAATCTTCTCAACTAATCTCTGGAAATATTTCATAGGGAAGATTCAACATATTTTGTAGCTATTGTTGAAGACGAGAGAGGGAAAATCAAACAATACGAAAGACTGGTCATGCCGATCGCTAGTTCATCGGTAAGCGATAATTGGAAAGTGTTTCGCAAAATGGAGATGGTTTATCATGGCAGCAAATTTAAAAGGGAAAGTTGCCTTAGTAACAGGGGCTTCACCTAAAGCAATGGCAAAGGGATTGCCATTGCTTTAGGTGAAGCAGGTGCGTTGGTTTATATCACGGGGCGCAGTGTGCATCAGACAAATTCTACAGAAACTATCTCGGGAAGCTTACTAGAAACTAAAGTCGCAGTAGAAAAGGCGGGTGGAATTTGTATTGCAGTTCCCGTTGATCACAGTGACGATCAACAGGTTAAATCTCAATTTGAGCAAATTGATCGGGAACAAAATGGACAATTGGATCTATTAGTGAATAATGCTTTTGGAGGTGTGCGATCGCTGATTGCTGCCAAGGGTAAACCATTTTGGGAAGCAGATCTGAGTACTTGGGATGCTTGCAATCAAGTCGGTTTGCGAAGTCATTATGTATCAAGTCATTTTGCTGCGAAGATGATGACCCAGCGCAAACAAGGTTTGATTGTGACGATTTCTTCTTGGGGTGGTTTAGCTCCTATTTTTGGAGTAGCCTATGGAACTGGTAAATCTGCTTGCGATCGCCTTGCGGCTGAAATGGCTATCGAACTAAAGCCTTTTAATGTTGCTTCGATTTCACTTTGGCCGGGGATTGTTGGTACTGAGCAGTTTCATCAGTTGGCTGAAGGCAATCTTGAGGATAATGATAGTAATCTTGGTGTGGCAGCGATCGCGGATAAGTTTAATTGGGAAACTCCTTTATTTGTTGGTAGGGTAATTGCTGCTCTATGTAACGATCTAGACCTGATGCGGCGAACTGGCAAAGTTCAGATTGCGGCGGAACTCGCTGCGAACTATGGAATAGTTGATGAATATCAGCATTGCCCTGTTTCTTTACGCTCTCTCAGATTTTTATTGGCGCAAGGTTTACCAATGCTTAAAAGCGGAGCTAAGTTCATTCCCGATCTAAGTGTACCTTGGTGGTTGATCCTGTTAAGTGTGCTTCAATCTCCGAAAATTTGAAGAAGTCTAAACAATGCGGCTAGCATTCAACCTCATGATTACAAATTGAGAATTGATTTCGGATCGGCATTAAAACAATTTAAACTCTTAGGGTAAATTCCCCGACGCTCTGCGGCGAAAGATAGAAATTGCAATGCTAAACAATGTGTGCAAGCAAAACATTTTCTATATCCCGTCCGCTTGCGGCGGGGCAGTTAATTTTTTCGCCACAAAGAAATTTGATTTTTTAAAGCCTCACAGCAAAAGCATTGCAAAATACAATTTTGCAAGTGGCGAAAAATTCGTGACACTAACAGAGGACCAATACGTATTAGGCTTTTCAGGACGAAAATTACACGGATAGTTATAATCTTCTAAAATATTTAGTCTAAAAGTTCTAGAGGATTATCTCTAACAGAATTTACAATGGATTCTCATGAATTCAGTTTTAGGTATATCATTATATGGTAATGTGATATAGTTAAGCTATCATAAAATAAAAATAGTAAAAATTTTCTTCTACCGTCATGACCTTCAACCCTTCTGCTCTGACTCAAGTCGCTGATTACTTTAAGGTATTATCCGAACTCAGTCGGTTACAAGTGTTATGTTCTTTGAAGTCAGGATCAAAGAATGTTACTGAAATCATGGAAGAGACAGGGTTAGGTCAAGCAAATGTCTCAAAACACCTAAAGATTTTGGCTCAATCAGGGATTGTCTCTAGAACTCCTCAAGGAGTCAGCGTATATTATGAAATTGTCGAACCATTTATTTTTGATCTATGTGAACTGGTGAGCGATCGCCTTTCTATTCGCTTACAAGAGCAGTCACAACAGCTAAAACAACTAGAAGGATTGCGGCGCAATGAACCGATTAAAGCTAGTCAAAAAAACACTAAAGTCAAAGTCAAAAGTTATGCTTGAAAACCGGAAGAAGGTCAGACCATTGGATTAAAGTATGGATAAAATGCAACCCCATACTCCACAAAATTGGCAGGTTCAAGATCGCTTCCTAGAAATGCATTCGCGTTGGGTGTCCCTAATTGGTGAACATCTGCAAGACGATCACGGCGAAGTTTTGGAATATTGGCGGATTGAAAAGGCAGATTCGGTAATTGTTATCCCCATTCAAGGCGATCGCATCTTACTGCCCCAGCCAAGTTATCGTGCTGGTATTGGGCAGATCACTTTAGACTTCTCTGGTGGACGAGTAACCGCAGGACAAAATCCGCAACTTGCCGCGATCGCTACATTAAAGCGCGAGTTAGGAATTGAAGCATCGGCGATCGTACAATTAATTCCTTTAAACACTGAAGGTTGGGCAATAAATAGTTCTTTTTCCAATCAAAAGCTTTATGGATTTGTTGCTCATCTAGAACCCAAGGCAGAGTTAAGCCCTGAAATAGTTGCAGTTACTTATCCCTTGACTTCAAATGGAGTCAAGAAATTACTTGAAGAAATCACTTGTCTACAATGTCGTGCTGTGTTGCTGGAATGGAGATTGCTAAATCAACATTGGAAGACATCAACAAATGCTCAAAACTCTTAGCAATTCTCGTTTGGAATCGTTCCCGATGCTTGATTAATTTAAACGATCGTAATATTGTTGGTAGATCCGTCAAGCCTCTTAAATCAGCGATCGCAATAGTTCGTAAGACACCGAATTGTACCTCTTTCCTCACCATCCATTCTGAAAGTACAGTTGCCCCAATTCCATCTTCAACTATAGCCTTAATCATTTCTCCACTGCTCATCTCTAGGATAACATTTAGTTCCAAGGGATCAATGCCCCAATCTCTCAATGATTGCTCAAAGATATTACGAGTGCCAGCTCCTGATTCACGCATAATCCAATCTGTTTTCTGAAGTTCCGATGGTGAAATCGCATTACGTTCAAACCAAGGATGAGTTTGCCCAACTACTACTTGCAAGCGATCGCCACCAATTACTTGCTGCTCTAAGCAATCTGATGCTGTTTGCGATACAATTCCTTCAACTAAACCTAAATCAAATTTGCCAACTACCGTTCCTGTAATGATTTCTTGGGTATTGCCCACTATACAGTTGACTTGAATCCCAGGATACTGATTCTTAAACTGACTAATAAAGCGAGGTATCCAGTAGTAACCAATGGTTTGGCTAGCTCCTAGTTTTAGTTCTCCTTGTTTAAGTTCACTTAATTCCTGCAATCCCCGTTTTGCTAAAGCTACTCGCTCCAAAATCTTTTCCGCCTCGCCTTGTAACAGCTCACCAGCTTGTGTTATTTCAATTCGGCGACCAATGCGATGGAACAATGGCATCCCAATTTCTGCCTCCAAACTTTGAATCGAAGCACTGACAGATGGCTGAGTTAAATAAAGCACTTCAGCCGCACGAGTAAAGTGTAAATGCTGGGTGACGGCTAGAAAAATACGAAGTTGTTCAAAGGTCATTTGTAGTTCGGCACATGTTTGAGCGATCAACGAATACTTTATTAGAATAATAGATTGAGTCTATTATTCTAATAGAAAAGAACGTTTGCTTCTATCATTCTAATCACACTAGAGTTAGTATTAACGAAATTACTTACGTTAGATTGAGTATCTATAAAATATGACTGGAACAAACATGCTTCTCTATATACTGTTGGGTTTGTTAGCAGGGATATTGAGTGGATTAGTGGGGGTTGGCGGTGGCGTTTTTATCGCCCCTGCTCTGGTTATATGGTTTGGGATGTCTCAGCACCAAGCACAAGGGACAACATTAGCCTTGTTAGTTCCACCAATTGGCATACTAGCAGCTTGGACTTACTATCAACAGGGCTATGTAGATGTAAAAGTGGCAGCTTTTATCTGTATAGGCTTTGTAATTGGTGGATTTTTAGGAGCTAACCTAGCTGTAGGAATACCCAATGCAATTTTAGAGAAGATTTTTGGTGGAGTAATTATGGCGATCGCACTAAAAATGATTTTCATAAACTGATTAAGGCATAATCACACCTCACATCATATTGGCTCATTTTCTTCTACTATGCTGTTCTATCTCATGAGAATAGCACATTTGTTTGAGCTATCAGACTTGGCGGGAAGTTTCCAACATTATACCTATGTATTATCTCAATCCTTATATCCATATACAGGCTAAATGACTTTACCAGTAAGACTCATAGCAAATCTCTCCAATCACAAAATATTCTTCTCTTCCATGACCTGCCTTTATCTTTTCTTAGCATTCTGACAACTGATTTATGTTGACAACTTCTTTCTATGATGTATAGTTGTATAACTGATTGGTTATATATTGATATTGAAAACAACCAATCTACTTAACAAACCTCACATACAATAGATATGACAACAGCAGTACAAAGACGCAACAATGCGTCGGTGTGGGATCAATTTTGTGATTGGGTCACTAGCACCGAAAACCGCCTCTACATCGGCTGGTTCGGGATTATCATGATTCCCACATTGCTTACCGCCACCACTTGTTTCATCATCGCCTTCATCGGTGCGCCCCCCGTCGATATTGATGGTATTCGTGAGCCTATCTCTGGCTCTCTTCTCGCTGGCAACAACTTGATTACCGCCGCCGTTGTTCCCTCCTCGAACGCGATCGGCTTGCACTTTTACCCCATTTGGGAAGCTGACAGTCTTGATGAATGGTTATACAACGGTGGTCCTTACCAACTGATTGTCTTCCATTTCTTGCTTGGTATTTTCTCCTATATGGGACGTGAATGGGAATTGTCCTACCGCCTCGGTATGCGTCCTTGGATCGCCGTAGCCTATTCTGCGCCTGTAGCAGCAGCAACCGCAGTACTCTTCATATATTCTGTGGGACAAGGATCATTCTCAGACGGTCTACCCTTGGGAATCTCTGGTACTTTCAACTTCATGCTTGTGCTTCAAGCAGAACATAATGTCCTAATGCATCCCTTCCATATGTTAGGTGTCGCAGGTGTATTCGGTGGTGCATTGTTTGCTGCTATGCATGGTTCCCTTGTAACCTCTAGCTTGATTCGGGAAACCACTGAAAATGAATCCCAGAACGCTGGCTACAAGTTCGGACAGGAAGAAGAAACCTACAACATCGTGGCTGCTCATGGCTACTTTGGACGCTTGATCTTCCAATACGCATCCTTCAACAACAGCCGTAGCTTGCACTTCTTCTTAGCAATGTGGCCAGTAGTTGGCATCTGGTTTGCCGCTTTGGGTGTAAGTTCCTTCGCTTTCAACTTGAATGGCTTTAACTTCAACCACTCCATTTCTAGCAGCCAAGGAAATTTAGTACCTACTTGGGCAGATGTCATCAATCGCGCTAACTTGGGTATCGAAGTGATGCACGAGCGCAATGTTCATAACTTCCCGCTTGATTTGGCAGCACTTGATATAACTCCGATCGGCATGAAATCTCCAGCTATTAACGGTTAATCCTTAAAGCTCAAATCTTTGATTAGCTAAAAAAGCCCTCCACAAGGAGGGCTTTTTTAGCTAATTTATAACTATATAGTTATCATTTGTTGTATACTAGAGACAAAACCCTACTCTGGCTTTGAAGATGCTAACATTACCATCTCTGCAAATCGGTCAACATACTGCTCACTATCCCATTATTCAGGGAGGAATGGGTATTCGTATTTCGGGAGCGAATCTGGCGGCGGCGGTTGCTAATGCGGGTGGTATTGGCGTGATCTCTGCTGTTGCTTTAGGACTAAATTCACCCTATTTTGATATCACTCAGACTAATGTTGGTAAACGAAGAGAGCAGTTTTTTGAGGCAAATCGACTGGCGCTAATCGATGAAATTCAAAAAGCGCGTAAACTCAGCCCCGAAGGTATTTTGGCTGTCAATGTTATGGTTGCAGCTCAAGATTATGAAACCTTAGTGCGTACATCGGCTGAGCAGGGGATAAATTTAATTATTTCTGGTGCAGGATTGCCCATGCAATTACCAGAATTTACTGCCGACTATCCAGAAGTCGCACTAGTGCCAATCGTTTCTAGCACCCGTGCCGCACGAATTATGTGCCGTAAATGGGAACGGAATTACGGAAAGTTGCCTGATGCTTTTATCGTAGAAAATCCCAATTCCGCAGGTGGGCATCTAGGCGCGAAATTAGAGGAATTAGGCGATCGCACTTTGGAGGCTGAACAAGTCATCCCCGAACTATTGACCTATCTGCAACAGGAACTGGGAAAATCAATTCCCGTAATTGCCGCAGGTGGTGTATGGAATCGGGGCGACATCGATCGCATGTTGGCATTAGGTGCTAGTGGTGTCCAGATTGGCACGCGCTTCATTACCACCGATGAATGTGATGCAGATATTCGCTATAAGGAGTTTCACCTTCACGCTCAACCCGAAGATGTGGTGATTATCTCTAGCCCTGTGGGAATGCCGGGACGTGCATTGCGAAATACTTTTGTGGAAAAGGCGATCGCAGGTTCTCCCGATCTCGATAAACGTTGCTTAGCAAGTTGTCTGCATAGCTGTAAATGCCGCGATGAGCAGAAATATTACTGCATTATTCAGGTGTTAGACAAAGCAGCACGAGGCGATATTGAGAATGGGCTGATTTTTTCAGGTAGCAATGCTGGTAGAGCAGATCGGATTATTCCCGTTGCCGAACTGATGACTGAGTTAGTTGCTGCCAGATAATTTTTACGGCAAGTGGTTTCTTGGGAATTGCTGTAGATCTTTGTTAAATAAAAAAGAATATTTAACAGCTTTACAGTTTAATTACCATATAGTTATAAATATAGTTGCAAAACCTTTTTAATTATATGAATCAAACTTTATCTAGTCGTTTGCGTGATGGAACTAAACATGCCCATACCATCGCCGAAAATACTGCATTTATGAAGTGCTTTTTAAAGGGAATTGTTGAACGCGAACCTTTCCGTAAATTGATTGCAAATCTGTATTTGGTCTATAGCACTTTGGAAGAAGAACTTCAGCGTTACGTCGATCATCCAATCGTCGGCTCGATGTATTTCCCTGAATTGGATCGTACCGCCAATCTCAAAAAAGATCTAGAGTTTTACTATGGCGACAATTGGCAAGCTCAGATTGTACCACTAGAATCTGGGCGAGTTTATTGCAATCGTATTCGCGAAGTTGCCAATTCTGATCCTGCACTTTTAATGTCCCATGCCTATACTCGATATATGGGCGATCTCTCTGGTGGACAGAGTTTGAAAAATATTGTTCGCTCCGCCTTGAATTTGCCACCTGATCAGGGAACTGGATTGCATGACTTTGAACAAATTCCCACTGTGGAAGCCAGACGCGCTTTCAAGGAGAAATATCGTCTTGCCTTAGATGCATTACCTGCTGATGACGAAACAATGCAGCGCATTGTGGATGAAGCCAATGTTGCTTTTAGAATGAATTGGAATGTCATGCATGAACTGGAAGATGATGTAAAAGCCGCGATCGGCGAGCATGTTTTTGATTTAGTCACAAGGCAAGATAAACCAGGTAGTACTGAACGCGCTCCAGGTAATACTTCAGTAGAGTTGGTAGCCGCCGAATAAGCATTGCTATAGCAGTGTTCCACAGACAAGGGGCTTAAGCCCCTTGTTCCATAGGGTAAAAATACGGGATTATAAACATGAAAAAGATTCTAATTTTAGGCGGTGGGATGGGAGGTGTTGAGGCTGCGATCGCTTTGACCCAAAAGCTTAAAGGCGACTATCAAATCAATCTCATCTCCAACCGCGATTTTTTGTATATTTATCCTGCTTCGATCTGGCTCACTGTCGGTAAACGTACCCTCGAAGATTTATCGGTTCCACTTCCCCAACTTGCGGAACTTCATGGCTTTAATTTTCTGCATGAGGATGTGCAGGAAATAAGCACAAAAGAGCATAAAGTGATTACCACAACCCAAGAACATACCTATGACTATCTGATTGCGGCTCTAGGCAGTTCTAAACTCAAGCCCAAAGGCGTGGAACATACGCTCTCCATTTGTGGCACTCCTGCGGATGGGATGCAGATTCAAGAACGCTTTTTGAGTTTGGTAGAGCAGGGGCATGGCGCGATCGCCTGTGGGTTCAGTGGCAATCCTCAAGATGCAACCGCCGTCAGAGGTGGTCCTGTATTTGAGGTGTTATTTAACTTCGATACCTATTTGCGAGAAAAAGGAATACGCGATCGCTTTGAACTCACCTTCTTTAGCCCCTCCGATGCCCCAGGCAACCGACTAGGTGAAGGCGGATTGGCGCAATTACAAAAGCTTTTTCAAGAGCGCGATATCCAAACTGTCACGGGTAAAAAAATCAAGGAATTTACCGATAGTGGCGTGATATTTGCCGATGACAGTCATCTAAAAACTGATTTTACGGTCTTTACCCCTGGTTTAGCAGGAAATCCCATATTTAAACAATCGGATCTGCCCCTCACCGATGCTGGGTTTATTCCAGTCGGTGAAACATCGCAAATAACTGGATTGGAACATTGCTATGCGATCGGTGATAGTTCCTTTTTTGAAGGACCGACTTGGCGAGCGCGTCAGGGACATCTGGCTGAGGTAATGGCAAGAACTACCGCCGCGAATATCGCCCAACAAGAACGCGGAGAAACAGCCTCGGCATCATTTCGAGATGAATTAAACCTCCTGTGCATTATGGATTTGGGGCATGATGGTGTATTTGTCTATCGTGACGAAAATCGCGAAATCGCTCCTAGAGGGGCTTGGGCGCATTGGGCAAAGCTAGCATGGGAACAGTATTATAAATTGAATAAACTTGGAAAAATGCCACGTCTGATATAAATATGAATCAATTTAAAGAATGGGGATTTTCAACCCAATGGTGGCGCGGTGAGAAAGGCGAGTATTGGGTGCTTGGTCAAACAGTTCTCTCCGTTGGCTTTGCGCTACTGCCTGTCTATCCAGCGATCGCTCTAGATCATTTTTCACCGATCTGGAAATATGCCGATTGGGGATTGACGGGAATTTTTGGGCTAATAGCCTTGCTGCTGTTATTTTCGGGCAGCCTTGAGTTAGGAGCGAATCTTACGCCCTTGCCACATCCCAAACATGATGGTGAATTGGTGACTGGTGGGGTGTATGCGTTAGTCAGACATCCCATTTATAGCGGTGTGATTTTCCTTGCGATCGCCTATAGTTGTTGGAAATTGAGTCTTGCCCATGCGATCGGCGCAATGATCCTGTTACTATTTTTTGACATCAAAGCGAGAAAAGAAGAATCGTGGCTGAGTACTAAATTCTCTGACTATGATCAATATCGATCGCAAGTTAAAAAATTGATTCCTTGGATTTATTAAGGGCAAATAATTATGTGGGATGAACGTTTTAGCAGCTTGGAATATATCTATGGCACTGAGCCAAATGACTTTTTGGTTTCGGTAGCATCCCAAATTCCCCAAGGCAAAGTTCTCTGTTTAGCAGACGGAGAAGGAAGAAATGGGACTTATTTAGCATCTTTAGGCTATGAAGTAGTATCAGTAGATCAATCCACAGTAGGGCTTGCCAAAGCTCAAAAACTAGCGCAAGAAAAACAGGTGGCGATCACCACTATCCATGCCGATCTCGCTGATTTTGCGATCACCCCGCAAGCTTGGGATGGGATTATTTCCATCTTTTGCCATTTGCCCTCAGAGTTACGAACTAAAGTGTATCGCCAAGCCGTGCAAGGATTGAAGTCCAACGGTGTTTTTGTACTTGAATCCTTTACCCCTGAACAACTGCAATACGATACGGGTAGTCCTAAAAATTTAGATATGCTTCCTTCTCTCAGCACATTGCAACAGGAACTCGCCGATCTGCAATGGGAAATTGCGAGGGGCGTAGAACGAGATTTAAATGAAGGACGCTTTCACGATGGTAAAGCCGCAGTCATTCAAATTCTTGGTAGAAAATAAAGAATTGTAATAGAACTAAACTTTTATTCATTCTGTCTAAAGAAGATATAGATCAGATTCATAAAGAGGAAAACTGCAATGAACTCTAAGAAAAAAATTGTTTTGGGAATTGCGATCGCCACTTGCATAGGCTTGGTTCCTGCCACATTGATTTATGCTCAGAGACAGAGCTATTCCGATACTGTAGCCCAAGTACCAACTGCTTCTCAAGCGCTAACTAGTGCCGATATCGAAGGTTTGAAGTTCATGCGTGAAGAAGAAAAAATGGCGCGTGATGTATATCAAGTTTTGGGCAATCGCTGGAACCTTCGCAGTTTCAGTAATATTAATCAAGCAGAACAGCGCCACATGGATCAGGTGAAGACGCTGATGCAGTCCTATGGTATTGCCGATCCTGTGGTTAGCGATCGCGTAGGGGAATTTGCTAATCCTGAACTAGCAGCGATGTATACGCAACTGGTACAGCGCGGACAGACTTCATTGCCCGAAGCCTTAAAAGTGGGCGCATTGATCGAAGAAACTGATATTAAAGATTTGCGCGATCGCCTGAATGCAACTGTTAATCCTCAGATCAAAGCGACGTATGGATATTTGCTGCAAGGTTCCTACAATCATTTGCAAGCTTTTGTCAGACAGATTGAGAGACAAGGTGGATCTTATACTCCTCAAGTTCTCTCGCAGCAGGAGCTTACAGAGATTTTGGCTCAGGGACATCGCTCTGGTTGGCGTTAGGCACAAATTTCATCGCTATATTTACTCGTTCATATTTCTGTAAGTGGCAACCGCAGATGGCGATACACGGCTGAGGTAGCAGAAAATCCAATATTTGAAGATCGAATCTAAAACCACAGGGAAAGTCGCAATGAATAGGTAGATAAAATCCCTGTTTTCAGGTATGCCCAGATGCCTTAGAATCCCTTCCATGACTACTTCCCATCCGTGCGAAGAGTGGAATCCCACAAACACATCGGTAAATAAAATAATCAAGAATGCTTTCGCACTTTCGTTCAAACCGTAAATTTTTTCATCTAAAAAATCTTTGAGGATTTCTACACTCCTTTTGCCAGCGATCAGAATCCATGCAAATACAATCGCGGAAAGCAGATCGGCAAAGATATTTTGCAAGGCATTAGAGCCTTCATGTTCGCTCTTTCTAGCAACTTCAATACTTTTTTGATGTACCATCTTTTCCACATCTTCTGTAGAAAGATTAGGGGTTTTACCGATATTTATCTCAAACTTAATCTTTTTCTCAAAAGCCTCAACCTCTTCAATCGCTTCTCTTTCTAACTGTGAATTGAGTGAAATCTCTAACAGATTGGCGGCTTGGAAGTGTGAAAAAATTGGCGAAAAAATAAAATTCTTGGCAACCTGCTGTGTTACGAGAGGAATGATAATTAAAATCGCCAGAAACTTTAAAGCTCTTTTGGTGCGATATCGTGAAAGTTGAAATTCTTTGATCACATCGGCTTCTGTATTCGATCTGCGTTCACGATTGTATTTTGTAAAACTAGGAAAAATGGATCGTAGCAAGGGAACTGGTTTATTCGTTAAGATCTCTGGTTCTGGTATTGTACTAGCTGCAAGTTTTTCATCTCGATCTAGATCTAGGGATTTGCTGACAACTACGGATTCTTCAAGATGATGGGAATCTAAAATAGAATCTAAGAGTGATATTTCTGAGTCTTTGTAGCGAGCTAAAACTTGATCTACTACCGCCAATTTATTGAGAATTTGTTTTGCTTTTTGACTGGCTTGGTCTTCAGGATTGGGCGCGATCACACTAGCCATCCGAAACTCAGCTCAACTCCATTGCATTTTGCGTAACAACTGATGCAGCTTTGTTTGAAAATAGGCTGTCGTTGTTGTATTCCCCTCTAGCTGATGGGTCGCATTAGCATCAATCTTTTTGCCATCAAAATATTCTATTTCCAGATCTTGAATTGCGATCGCTGCTTTAAAAGCTCGATCTAGTGATCGCAGATGCGTATCACGAAACCATCGATAAATATTACGGGTAAACCCTTCAACAGGTGCTGGGGTAATTAATTTCATAGGACAGCGATCGTAAAAAATTAATATCTGGTATTAATAACTAACCTAGAGACTCACTAACAGCTAAGGAGATCTACAGGCGAACATACCCTAGTTAAAGTAATCTTAGGTTAAGTATATTATTATATAGCAATATAATTGAAAATACATTACTATAATCCTAACCAAGTTGGGAGTTCACTAGCATCTGCACACTGATCGGAGCGTTAGCAATTTTCACCAATGCTCTGGAGAATTGAGTGATCGAGCGCATAAGATCTGACCATTTACCGACTCAAAGGCACGATCCTTCAGCGTGATCGCCATCCATGCCTCGCGATACGGTAGTTCATAGGGCGGAGAAAAATGGTGATTGTGGGAAAACCCATATCGACTGTAATACTTCGGATCGCCTAGAACAAACACTAGATCGGTGCTTCTATCTTTCAGCATTTGTAGTCCGCGCTCGATAAGCGCCCGCCCGACACCCTTTCGCTGAAAAGCGCTTGCCACCGCCAGTGGTGCGAGAATGTAGGCGACTATTTCCTCACTGCCCTTCACCTTTACGGTGCTAAATATAATGCTCCCAACAATATCTGTCTCGTTTTCGGCAATCAAGGCAAGCAAAGGTTTTGCGGTTTCATCTGCCAGCAAATCAATCGCCAACCTTGATATCGCAGATCCATCCTCTTTGCCAAAAGCGTCAAGATGTAGATTCCTAATCAGTTCGGAATCGACTGCCGTAGCCTCTCGAATTTTCATGGAGTTTCCCAAAATGCTAACGAAACGGGGCTAACATTTGTCATTGTCTTTGTTTATAGGGTACTAAATTTTAGTTTTATTTTCGATACTTAACTTTACTTTGCTTTCAACATTTCTGCCCTAAACCAAGTTGGGAATGTATAAGCATCTGCATACCAATTGGTTGATTAACAAGATTAGCAATTACCCCACATTTGACCTTAAATAAGCAAAAAATATTGCTGGGATTATTATTGAGAGTTTCAAAATTTCCTTGCCCCTTAGCAATAATTAAGTCTGCCTCGGTAAAGCGGCGGCAAAATTCTTCACTGCAATCATTTAAGAGCGTACCAGGAGCATCGGAACCATTGTTAATCACCTCCACAATTTGATCGATACCCACTGTATGCGCGTCAATAAAAGTTGCGTCATTGAGAACAGGCGCACCGCGCACCACCAGCGTCACTCGTTCTGGCGGAATTTGATTGATTATTTGTTCCACTAGAAGTCGGTCAAAAGCTATTTCTCCTGCATTATCCGCTAGATATAAAACTGATTTTGCTTGAGCGATCGCCTGTTGAAACCGATCTTCTTCTCCAAAAAATGGTTCCGTTAGAGCTTTACTTAAAGACTCTTGTACATCTGCTTCTGTGAGATTGCCATTACTGCCCATATCAATCACATTGCCTGCGATCGCCAGACGGGCTGCCATCAATAACGGATTTTTAGCTGCCTTGACTTCAGCCCTGAATTTAGGAATCAATTCCATCGCCATCCGATTTTGCCAGTTTTTAGCCTCATGATAGGGATCAGTCACTCCTGTTAGTTCGCGTAACCGCCGATGGATCAGTTGGGCAATTTCAGGAGGCGATTGGTTTAAGTCCATTTCCCCTGTCCAATGCAGAACATCACGGATAATTTGCTCATGGACAGAAGGATCGGGCGAAACTAACCTAGCTGCATCTAATGATTGACGTAAAAGACAAGGAATACAATCTAAGGAGGTCTTCATGGAGTTTTTAGTAATTGTGATACTATTCTTATTTAATTATATTGCTATTAAGTTAGAATGAATGACACTGCAATTATTCCAATTTATAGAAACCTAATAATTCGACAGAAGCGCATACTAAACTACGATGAAGAATATATTTTCAGATGCAGCAATCACCCAACTGATTGAGGAAGATGTTCCCTATTTTGATTTGACAACGTTTGGATTGGGTATAGGGAAGCAGCAGGGTGCAATCGAATTTTATTCCCGTCATCCCATGGTTGTTTGTGCCACAGAAGAATCTGCTAGAGTCTTTGAGCTTTGTGGAGCTAAGGTTCAGAATTACGTTGAAAGTGGGCTTAAAGTAGCAAACGAAGAACTGATTCTCAAAGCAACAGGTTCTGCTGAAGCATTGCATATCGCATGGAGAATAGCGCTCAACTTGATGGAATATGCTTCTGGGATGGCTTCGCGGACTAAAAGCTTGGTGACTGCGGCGCATGAGATCGATCCATCAGTAGCGATCGTCTGCACTCGCAAAGCTTTTCCGAGTACTCGTAAATTATCTATGAAGGCAATTTTGGCAGGTGGTGCTGTCCCGCATCGACTAGGGCTATCGGAAACGATCCTGATTTTTAAGGAACATCTGACCTATCTTGGTGGAATGTCAGAACTGCTAAAACATTTACCCGAACTCAAACATCGATTTCAAGAATCTAAGATTGGTATGGAAGTTGAAACTGAAATGGAGGCATGGGCGATCGCGGAAGCTGGAGTGGATATCATTCAGTTTGATAAAGTTGCTTGTGCAGATCTCAAGACTTTGGTGACAGATTTAAAGCATAAGTATCCCAACATCAAACTTGCTGCGGCTGGTGGGATCAATCCAGACAACATTCGTGACTATGCCAGTACAGGAATTGATCTACTGGTCACCAGCTATCCCTATTTTGGCAGACCTGCTGATATTGGTGTAAAAATGTTCAACTTGGAATTATCTAGCGTCAGTTAATGTTTTGAAAGAGGTACGGATGGATATACAGTAAAAGCACCATTTATCCGTACCTTAGAGTTCTAAACCAACATTTTACTGTTGATTTAGAACTCTTGACTATTTTAGTTCCAATTTTCACGAATTTGAGATTCTACATTTTCCGTTGCCTCACGAGCGCAATCTTCGGTTTCACAGTTCTGAGAATTGGGTTTGTAGTTAGGATTCTCAATACTATTATTGAGTCCTTCTAGGGTTTTAGCTTTAAATTGCATGGCTTTGCCAGCAGCTTGTTTTTTTGAATCGCCAGTTATATTGCCGATCTTTTCTTTAATCTTGCCCTTGACCTCGTTAATTTTATCTTCTTGCTTCATGGTTGCAATTGGAATCTGAGGTTGGCTAATGGAATCTGTGGATGAAATTCCTGCCCAACTAGATGCCGTACCAAAACCCAAGGAGATAAAAGTTACGAGTATTACTGACAAGCTAATATTGAGAAAAAAGCGACGTAACTGTTGAAGTGAAACCATCTTGCTTGTCTCCTAAAAAATAAATTTAAAGGTCATATTTGAGCTAATTCGATAAATTACAACGCTCTACACTCAGGTAAAACAAATATTTTTATTGAATTTGAGAATCTATTGAGTAGAGTCTTAAACAAAATCTGACCTCTGAAATTGATAGTGGCAGGCGATGGTTTGATTTACTGGTTGAATAGGTTGAGTATAATATAAAGCTTAATCAAGTCGCATATAGCTATGTAGTTGAATTAGTAAGTCTCAAGCCAAAAAATCTTTTGACTATCGAACCTTTTAAAAATTGTTATATGATTCCTGAATCCATTACATTTCACGTTTGAATCAGCAAAAATTATGGACAAGTATCAAAACCTTCTAGATAAGGGAACAAATGGTTGTAACTATGATCTTGATACTGCGGATATCATCCAAAAGCTTCGGGTTTGGGATGCCCAATATGGTATAGAACTGTCTGAAGTGGAGTCCGATCGCTTAATAGTGACCTTTAGCAATTTACCTGATGATCTAACTGATCTTGCCGTAGATATTTACGAATTTTGTCCTGATACAATTGAGCAAGGGTTTGGCTGTACCGATGACATGATCAATATGCTCCAAGAATCACAGCAAGAGATTCCAGCAGAATTGCAGGAAATGATTGTAGGAATTGACTTTGACGATGAAAACTATGGTTTAGAAATTTTGAAGCGATCGCTGATCTCGACCAAAGAATTATTTTTATGGTGGGATTAAAAGAGAATAATCATGGCTCAACTCATATTGATTCGTCACGGACAAAGCCTTTGGAATGCTCTCAATAAATTCATGTTCCCCTTAGCGAACGTGGTCGTGCAGAAGCGACGATCGCCTCTTGTCGGCTTAGCAATTATCGGGTGAATGTTTGTTTCACTAGCTTAGTGGTGCAGAAAAGTCTGAGAAAGGTTGCTAGGCATAGAGTCTCAAAATGAGACAAGAGGGATAAAAGGGACAAGAGATGAGATACTCAAGTTCCTCAACAAAAGATCTTATCCATGCCCC
>NZ_JAYGIF010000068.1:0-27617 GCF_034931345.1 Pseudanabaena sp. CCNP1317
AATTTAAAAACCATAATATTCTCCACCTTGCCACCCATGCCGAATTTAATGTTGGCTCTCCCGATCAGTCCTTCATCATCTTCGGCAATGGCGACAAAATCCGTCTCAATGAAATTGCTGATTGGCAGATGCCCAATATCGATTTAATTATCCTAAGTGCTTGTCAGACTGGTTTAGGGATACTCGGCAGTGGGGTAGAAATCCTAGGCTTTGGCTACCAAGTCCAAAAAGCAGGCGCAAAACAGGCGATCGCCTCCCTCTGGAAAGTCGATGACAATCAGACAAGTGTCCTGATGGCAGCATTTTATGCAGAATTGCAAAAAGGAAATGTCACTGCAACTGAAGCACTGCGCCGCGCTCAAGTATCACTGATCAAATCCAAAGACTACAATCATCCCTATTACTGGGCAGCCTTCTTTGCGATCGGTAATGCGTTGTAAGTAGCTAGGCATAATTAAAACCTAAAATCAGAAGCAATCCCACCCGCGTAGCGGACGGGACTGCTTTCTAGGTTTTTAGTTGTTTGAGAAGCTCTATGAACAAGGTTTGCAACTGATTACCAAGCGTAAGAAAAATTAGTTCATCGAACTCACGTTAAATTAACGTCAGTTCGACGAAAGCGAAAAATGGTAAGAATCGCTAAGCGATTCTTACCATTTTTCGCCATTAGCGGCGTGCTTCGCACGCCGCTAATGGCTATATCGAACTCACGTTAAATTAGTTCGCTAGGTTTTAGCTTTTTTGCCGCAAGACGGCAATACAATGCTTTGCGCTTCATAGTTAATTATTTGACAGTACTTACAGCAATTACCGTTCAAACGAACCACAAGAAAAAACTTGAAAGCGTTGCGAAACAACGCTTTCAAGTTTTTTCTTGGTTTGGGTTTGAGCGCAAATCGCTGTAAACCAATTCACGAAAGAGTGATCACACTTTCGTGAATTAAAAACCAAACCCAGTAAGGGTTTTCAAAACACAAAATGGCTATGCCATTTTGTGTTTTGGTATTATTTGCTTGTCCCTTTTCATAAAAAACAGGCTAGTCAAAGATATGACTAACCTGTTAATTTGCATAATTAACTCGCAAGATTGGACACCTTACTGCAAAACGAGCTTTACATTGGCATTGCTCAGTCCAGGACGCTTAACTTCAGTTAGAGCCTTGTTTACAGCATACTTCTGGTTGATCGAGTTGATCAACTCAGTCTGATTGTGCTTCTTAGCGACACCCCAAAGATCAGCGATTAGATCAAATGATCCGTCAGCATTACGCGACCAACCCAAATCATAATCACCTTCAAGAGTTGCCACAATGTCGGCACGGATGCGTTGGCTGTTATAGCCACGAACATCAGCTTCAGTCTTAACACTGATACCAAGATCGCGCAAAGACGACTTGAGAACTTCGGCATCAGTAATTTTTGTGCGAAGTGTGCTGAAATGAGACATAATAGTTTTGCTCCTGTAAATAAATGTGAACTTGACTGTTAACTCGAACGGGAGACATAAGAGTGTTGGTGGTTCTTACTCCTATGTTAACTGCTAGATAGACTGCCTTTTGATAAGACATTCTTTAGAATCTAGCCTTAAACCTGCTGACTACGAAACAGCAGGATAAGCTTTTCAAAACTCCATACGCTGATATTCAGCGACTGAAGTAGCGGCGGGTCTAGCCCGCATTCTTGCCCAGTCACGCAAAGCAGCAACCTGCTCAGTCATTGTGCGTGATAAGGGAGTCGTGGATTTCACAGCCGAAATGATATCTAGCTGTGTAAACTCCCGATCTTGGGCAAAAGCCTCATACATGGCAGCAATTACTGCCTGCTCGATTTCCGCCCCCGAAAAACCATCGCTTACTTTCGATAGTTGTTCAAAATCGAACCTGTCTAATTTTTCAACATCTGGACGACGCTTGCACAGATGAATTTTGAAAATATCTCTGCGTTCTTCACCGTTAGGTAAATCAACGAAGAAAAGCTCGTCAAAACGTCCCTTGCGGAGAAATTCCCCTGGTAACTTTTCGATACGATTGGCGGTTGCCATCACGAATACAGGTGATTTTTTCTCTTGCATCCATGTTAAGAACGTACCAAAGATCCTCGATGATGTACCACCATCGGAATCTGCCGAACCTGCTCCCCCTGCGAACGCTTTATCAAGCTCATCAATGAACAGGATCATTGGTGAAATTGATTCAGCAACTTTGAGAGCATTACGTAGGTTTGCCTCTGACTTGCCAACCGTTGAGCCATCATAAACACGCCCCATATCAAGGCGAATTAATGGTAATGACCACAACCTAGCAGTTGTCTTGGCGATTAAGGACTTTCCACAACCGGGAACACCAAGAATCAGCATCCCTTTGGGTTGAGGTAATCCATAATTTCTAGCTCTCTGACTAAAGGCATTTGAGCGCTGCTGCAACCAATGCTTTAGTTCTTCGAGTCCCCCGACAGCATCTAAATCTTCTTCATCTTCGATATATTCGAGGATGCCATTGCGGCGAATTAATTGTTGCTTTTCTGAAAGTACAATATCAACTTCTTCTTCAGTAAGCTTGCCATTAGTGACTTGAGCTTTGCGATAGACTTTTTCCGCTTCATCTTGAGTTAAACCCAGCGTGGCTCTGACCAACTTTTCACGAGTCTCAGATGACACCTTTCTGGTGCGAACTTGTCCAAGTTGTTGATCGAGTACTTCTTCGATCGCTTTCATGTCTGGCAGAGGAAAATCAAGTACCACGATTTCCTTTTCCAATTCAACAGGAATCACTTGAATCGGCGACATCAAAATAATTGTTTTCTGAGTGCCTTTGAAGTTGGCGATCGCATCACGCAGACAACGAACGGTTACAGGATGATCTAAGAAAGGATGTATATCTTTAAAAATATAGATAGCAGGATCTTTCTGATCGGCGCGAGTAATCCATTTGAGAGCCGCTTCCGCAGATTCGGTATTGTGTTGCGCGGCTCCTGTGGTTTGTCCGTACTCAACTAGACCATGGGTCACAGTCCATGTGAACATGCGACGTACTGGCTTCAGTTCAGAGATGGTTGATATCGCCCTTTCTGCTCTTTCTTCCTCTGGTGTATTGAGGTAGATCAAGGGATATTGGGCTTGAATTAAAATGCTAAGTTGCTCTTGCATATAGTAATACTGAGGTTTACGCCTCTGTCCTCACCTTGTCTACAGAAAAAAGTCTAGGAAGTGCTGATAATTAGTCTAGCTGATTGAGACTAGCTCCTCATCAGGGCTGTCGGCTTTGCCAACAGTAACTGGTAAAGCTTGAATACGATTGCCCCCGATCGCCAGCAGTTCACCATCACGAATTACAACAGTTTGAGAACAGCTCGGACAGTTGTAGGTTTGATGGGTATGCCCAATACCAGAAGACTCGACAATATCAGCATGAGCTAGGTAAAAGCTAATTGCTTTTTCGGCTAAGTCTGACATCGAATCACCATCAATAGCAGAACGAATCTTTAGCTGTTGATGTAGTCGTTCGGGGAGATAAAAAGTTACCTTTTGCTTGTCTTGCATAGTGGTTAAGAACAGTGAATACCCGGGTATGTGATTAAGTTACAGGTAGAACCTTCTACTGTCAAGGTTCTATACCAGCATGACAGCAACATCTTAACATTTCTTTACACATACAAATCATTTTGGGCGCATTTATAGCTATAGCCACCTGTATCAGGACAAATCAAAACCCAAATAATGTGGGGCGGCGCTTCGCGCCGCCCCACATTATTTGGGTTTTATGTCCTAACAAGAATGGCGACAGCTATAGCTGTAGTTAAGCGGATATCCTCGCAAAATTTTCGTCTTTAATTGTTTAGCAAAGACGAAAATCGCTATAAACTTGTTTTATAGGAAGACAAATCAAAACCCAAAATACAAGTAGCGGCGCTTCGCGCCGCTACTTGTATTTTGGGTTTTCTGTCCTAAGAAAACCTTTGATTGCTATAGGAACAAAATCAGCATCAGTCTGGTCATAATGTTTAAACAAAATGAAAAAGAATCCCAAATAATGCATTTAAAATAATGCATCCCACATGGAGTCAGGTATGAACGTTTCTAAAATTGGGTATTCCAATATACTTAAGCTAGGTTGGGGAACCTTTGCAACTATTGCGGCTTTAGCGATCGCAGCTCCTAGTTTTGCTCAAAGCGCGATTTCGTTGGGGCGGAATTTTCGACCTGATCCAGCAACTTTGGCTGGAAATGGGGGGGGTAATGTCAGTATTGCGAGTATTGCAGGAATTGCTGATAATTGTCGTGGATTTGCTAACTCTCAACCAAATCACACAATTACTTTGACTGAAACATTTCAAGTACTAGATCTTTTGGTTTATACCAGTAACATCAACGATGATCCAACTATGCTAATTAAAGGACCAAACGGCATTGTGATCTGTGCTGACGATGAGTCAGGCGGGCGCAATCCACAGACTTCTCGTCGTTTGGCGAATGGTTATCATCAATCTTGGCCACAAGGTACTTACCAAGTTTGGGTTGGTTCTAAAAATATAAATCAATCTTTTAGTTATACGCTGTCTTTGAGTGAAATACGTCAAAAATGAAATTCTTGAAACTGCCAATCGCTTTACTGGGATTTGCTCTAGTACCAATGTTTCTGGCAGTATTGCCAACCTTGAGTCAAGAGGTACTTAAGCCAATCGCTCCCAAATTCACCCCTGATCCTCAAGTCTATAACGGTAGTGCAGGGGGAAGTATTCCCTTGGCATCTATTGCTACTGGTAAAGCTAATGGACAATGCCAAGGATTAACCCAGCAAACACCGAACCATACTTTGACGGTGCAGAGAAACTTTGGTTTCTTAGCATTAAAAGTATCTGGAGATCGCAATTTATCTCTATTGGTCAAAGGACCTGATGGTATTTATTGTCGTAGTGGAGACAGTCCTGAACTATCAGGTGCTTGGATAGCGGGGAAATACGAAATTTGGGTTGGTACGTCTGATGGCGATCGCTCAGCTTATCGTCTTAAGATTAGTGAGACTAGCCAGTAATACCAAATTAATAAATGGCTGCGCCATTTATTAATTTGACGTGAGTTCGATATAGCCATTTGCGGCGTGCTTCGCACACCGCAAATGGCGAAAAATAGTAAAAGCCTCGCGAAGCGAGGCTTTTACTATTTTGGCTATATCGAACTCACGTTAGATAAATCTTTGATAATTAAGCAACCCTTGACGCGCCCAAATTATAACTTGGAAATATTCCAGTAAGGAAGTTGCTGATTTGGTTCTATTTTGACTCCCTGTAAACCTCTTTGGGCAAAGGCGTATTCTTTGTTTTGCCAAAGCGGAATAAAAGGTACATCCTCAGCCAAGATTTCTTGGATTTTTTGAAGCATTTGCGATCGCTTAACCCGATCGCGCTCTTGACGCTGTTTGGCAATTAATATATTCATTTCAGGGTTGTTATAAAACGAGCCTTGAAATTGAGTACTACCTTTTATACAGCGATCGCCCTCTGCTTCTTCACATTCTAAAAATGGCTTGATGTAGTTGTCGGGGTCGAGAATATCAGGAATCCAATCAAGTAAATAGGCAGGATATACACCTTTATCCAAAAAAGCATAACCGACGGTATTTTCTACTCGTTCAGTTTTAATCTGCAAAATTTTACCGACATTTTTTTGAATTGAGGCCCGCATCGTACTGGCGATTAAGTCACCATTGCCACCATATTTTGGGGAATACCAAATGGAAATTTGAGCAGGTTTATCGTCAGAATATCCTGCTGACTCCAGCAATTGCCGTGCTAGTTTACCGTTACCATCCCCATATTTTTGTTCAAATACAGGTTTGGAATCTTTAAAAGCACTAGGAATTAAGCTATACAGTGGCGCACGTTGATTGAAAAATATCCGTGATTCTAGAAGCGGTCGATCAATTGCCGCCGATAATGCTTGACGCACACGCACGTCATTTAGTGGAGCTTGGTGAGTGTTTAGCACCATATATAAAATGGTTGCACCTTGACCTGATGCGATCGTCCAGCCATTTTGTTGAGCGTTAGCTTCGACATTCTTCACCTGAGTTGGTGTAAGGGTCTGGAATGCAATATCCACTGCGCCCGTTTTGAAGGCATTGAGTAAATTGGAATTAGAGGAGAAAAACTGAATGTCAAGCCCTTTGTTGCTCGGTTTTTTACCCCAATAATCGGGAAATGTATCTAGGCGCAAGTAACTACCTTCGACAAACTGAGTAACTTGATAGGGACCAGTCCCAACTAATTTATCAGGTAAGAATAATAGCTTGCCAGTCTTTTCATCTTTAACGTGTTTGTAAACCTGTGGTGAAATCGCTGCCGCGCCTGTAAAAGCTAAGAACTTGGGGAAAAATTGTAAAGGCTGCTTGAGCTTAAAAATTAGTTCAGTCTCGCTCGGTGCAGAAATATCTTCGATAACATCACCCAAGATATATGATGGAGAACCTTTGGAATTGATGAAGCGATCCAAGGCAAATTTCATCGTATAAGCATTAAAGTTGGTGCGATCATGAAATTTGATACCTGTTTTTACAGGTATGGTGTAAGTTAAGCCGTCTTCACTAACTTTGGGCATATCTGCCGCTAGTTGTGGTACTAACTCGTTGGAGCCTTCTTTGTAGGTGTAGAGGCGTTCGAGCGTGTTGTAAAAAATGTTGCTAATAAAAAATTCGTTAGCATCGGCTGGGTCGAGAGTGCGAATTTTGCTGGTTGTGCCTAAAACAATGCGCTCATTACTGCGATCGCTAATCCCCAGTCTATTATTAGTAATTTTGCTATTGGTACAGGCCAATAGTGTGGTTAGTGTGATTAGGGCGATCGCAAACCAAGCCAAAAAGCGACGCAGCAAATATCTCATTGATCTATAATTATTGACTTATTAGGCGAAACTTAACTGGATTTCTTAACGCTAGATTTTCTCATAAAGTCGTGAGGATTGGGAATTTAATAAAATCATCATCTGGTCGGAGCAAGTTTATCTTTGCTTTTGCTTGTTCGGATTGTATAGCGATGTAAATAGCTAGGCATACAGCAATTACCGATCAAACGAACCACAAGAAGAAATATGAAAGCGTTGCTTCGCAACGCTTTCATATTTCTTCTTGGTTTGGTTTTGAGCGCAAAGCGCTGTAAGTACACTAAAAATCTAAAACCAGAAGCTGTCTCGCCCTCGTAGCGGGCGGGACAGCTTCTGGTTTTAGGTTTTAATTATGGTGAGCTAAGTAATACCAAAACACAAAATGGCTACGCCATTTTGTGTTTTGGTATTACTTCTCTTTCTAGCGATATGTTGCCAGCTTCTTTAACTGGCGATCAAAAAACTGTTGCTGAAAGGCTAACTCATTCGCCGCTTGGATAAATTGCTTTGCTGGTGCAGATCCATCATTGGTTGATGGAATTGAACTAATGCGGATAGTTATATCAAAAGCATCCGAAGAATCAGCGATCGCTTGCACAGCAAAGCCATATTGTTGAAGCTCATCAAATCCAATTTGCAGCACATCTTGATCTGCAATTCCCAACTTGGCAATTAACTGCGATCGCTTGATTTCCTTACCAGTCCGACTCAGATATTTAGCTATTCCTACAAGAGTTTGCCATGCGATCGCTCCATTGATGTGCTGAGGATTTGGATAAACTAAAGCGAGAGATTGATTAGCTTGATGCGCGAGATCGATAATAGTGTTCAAATCTTGCCAACTCTGAGGACAACGATCGCAAATAGTTGCCGATAAAGATTGATCAAGTTCAATCGCATCATGTCCATGCCAATCAATAACCTTGAGATTCGCATCAGGATTTTTGAGCGATGTTGATGCAAGGGCTGGTAACTCAGCGCTAAGGGGCGTACTCTGAGCATGGAAATCCAGCAGACGCACATCATAGCGGCGACGAAAGGCATTATCGACTAGTTCGATTACGACATCACAAGCGGTGTCAGGCAACTCATAGCTATAATGCCCCCACCAATCACCATGAATTTGATTGCCAAGGCGATCACTTAGAGTAAATTCGGTTTTAATATATTCAACCTTCTGTCCCTTGGCATTACGAATATTTGCATTAGATACTTCTGAGAATATACAATCTCGGACTAATAATTTGGGATAGGGATTGCCCATGCCAAAGGGTTCTAGTTGCTTGAATTCATTAAATAAGTCTTTAGTAAGGTCAGCGATCGCTACTTCCAGATCAATCTTGATCGTCTTACTTCGCAATTGTCCATATTGACTCCAAAACTTCCGATCAATTGACTCCGATAGTATCTGTAAATTTTCAAATCGAAAGCTCAAACCACCTGCTAGAGGATGCCCACCAAAGCTTAGTAACAAATGTTCTTGCTCTTTAAGAAGATCGTAAAGATTAATTCCCTCAATAGATCGCGCACTACCCTTGGCAATTCCATCCTCAACCGTACAGAGAATCGTCGGGCGAGCATATTCGGCGACTACTTGACCAGCTACTAAGCCCAAAACTCCCACTGACCATTGCGGATCGGCAAGGATAATAATTCCCGTTGTCGATAAATCAAGTTGTTTAATTTTCTCTTGAACCTGTTTGAATACCCTTTTCTGTAAAGCTTTGCGCTGTGTATTCGCCAGTTCCGTTTGTTCGATCAGTGACTTACAAATCTTTTCATCACGGGTGGTCAACAATTCCACACATTTCCGCACATCTCCCCAGATGCGACTGACAGCATTAATGCGCGGCGCAATCCCAAAGCTAATATCAATCGGGCGATCGCCAACTCGCTTACATTGCTCCAACAGCATTCGCACACCAAGACGTTTCTTTTGGCGTAATACTTCGATGCCCTTTTGAGCCAGATAGCGACAGTCTCCTGTAAGCTGAACCAAATCTGCTACTAGCCCGATCGCCACTAAATCTAATAAATCCTCTAATGGCTGCTGAGGTACTTCTGGCAAGGTTGCATACAATGCTTCCATTAACTTATAGGCAACTGCCACGCCCGACAAGTTAAATAATGGATGCTGGTTTGGCAAATAACGCGGATTGATGATAGCCGTGACGGGTGGACGCACATCGGGCAAAGTATGGTGATCGGTAACGATCACATCAATTCCTAAATCCTGAGCATGGGTTAGAGCAGCTAAACAAGTACTACCTGTATCACAAGTAATAATTAAGCTGAGTGATTTTCCTTCAGAATGGCATTGCGATCGCAGTTCCTCTAAACCTCGAATCGAAATTCCGTGGGATTCCTTAAGGCGATCGGGGATATAAAAAACTAAGCGATCGCCTTGAGCAAAAAATTGCCCCAATCCTTCCCACAATACCGATGTTGCCGTAATACCATCAGCATCAAAATCTCCCCAAATCGCGATTGTTTCTCCTTGTTCATAGGCTTGTTGAATACGCGCGATCGCCTGCTGCATTTCAGGAAACTCAAAAGCACTCGTCGGTTGATAGGCTTCTGTATCTAAAAATGTCGCTATTTGCTCAGGCTCAACTATTCCTCTCTGCAAAAGCAACGCTGCTGCAAACTTGCCCACTTTTTCGATTAACCAAGTCGGTGGTTCAACTGTTTCTAAAATATGCCAATTGGCCAGTGACATGTTTATCCCAAGTAGATGGGCATAATTAATTACAAACCCAAACCTGTAAAGTTGCGCCCCACAGGGGCGCAACTTTACAGGTTTGGGTAATTTTGCACAAGTACTTTCAGTGCTTTACACTCAAACCTGAACCAATAATTTTTATAAAAGTATTGCAAACCGTTACTTTTATAAAAATTGTTTTGGTTCGATTGATCGATAAATTGCTGTTATACCAATTCACAAAATTGTTGTCACAATTTTGTGAATTAAAAACGGAACCCAGCTAGGGTTTTAAAACCAAAAAAGGGGTAACTTTTTACGTTCCCCTTTTTCTGATAGATTTCGCCTATGAGGTCAATTAACCCATTTGACGGCGCAGAGCTTCTAGCTCAGCATCGATCGCTGCTCCAACTGTTGGCTTAACTGCATCCGATGGAGGCAAAGCCCCTTGAGGTGCAGGGCTACCTGTCATCATTTTTGCCTTAAGTGCAGCTAGCTCATCGTCAACCCCGCTACCAGCCTCTAACTGAGCAAACTGAGATTCCAGATTGTCCATGCCAAGCTCAGAGCTAGCGCTTGCTTTAGCTTCAGCCATTAATACACGCTCTTCCATGCGCTCAAAAGTCGCAGCAGCAGAGTTAGTATTAACCTTGCCTAACATATTGTTAAGGTTCTCTTGAGCCTTAGCCGATTGCATACGCGCCTTGAGCATCTCTTTCTTGGTTTTTGCCTCAGAGATCTTGCCTTCGATCGCAATTAGATTCTTTTTCAGCAAATCTACCTGACCTGATTGCTGATCTAAGCCAGCTTTCAAGGTTGCGGCCGAATCACCATGGGTTTTCTTCCGACTAAGTGCTTCCCTTGCTAGGTTTTCATCTCCTTTCTGGAGCGCTAGCATCGCCCTTTTTTCCCACTCTTGTGCTTGAGATGCACTTTGATTATATTGTTGCTCTTGGCGCTTGAGGGCAGCCATTGATTGTGCGACGGCTTGGCGCAATTGCACCAAGTCTTCTTGCATATCAATGATTGATTGTTCCAGAATTTTTTCTGGATCTTCAGCAGCCGTAACCATTGCATTTACATTGGACTTGACCACCATACCAATGCGATCGAGTAATCCCATAATCTTGTCCTTTGTCTTAGGGAGTAAATTGTCTACATACTATCATGAACCCTACAAAAGTATAGGCGGCGCTGAGCGTCGTCTATACTTTACTTTGTCTTGTATAATAGCAGCTCCGGGATTTGAACCCGGGACCTACGGATTATGAGACCGTCGCTCTAACCACCTGAGCCAAGCTGCCGTGCATTTCTTAATATAGCATATCTGATGTAAATATTTTGCAATGTTAGCTTGTTAATTTTTGCGCTAGTTTAGCTTTACGCGGCGCTGATTCCATCGGCTTCACGTATGGCTTTATCTCGAATCCGACATGAATCGCAAACCCCACAAGGCACTTCACCCCCTTGATAGCATGACCATGTAAGCTCAATTGGTACGCCTAAAAGTCTAGCGCGTCGGACAATATCAGTTTTAGAATCCATTACCAAAGGAGCTATTAATTTCGGTGCATTCCCTTCTATCCCCACTTTCGACGAGAGCGCAGCTAAATTTTGAAAGGCTTCCAAATAGTCAGGACGACAATCGGGATAACCTGAATAGTCCACTGCATTAATTCCCAAATAGATAGCTTCGGCTCCCTTTGATTCAGCTAATGACAAGGCGATCGCAATAAATACCGTATTTCGCCCTGGCACATAGGTAATGGGAATCTCACCTAATTGCACACCTTCCGTTGGTACGGCAATATTCTCATCAGTTAAAGCCGAGCCACCCCATTGGGCAAGATTTACATCGACGACAAAATGCTCACGAATATTCAAAGCAGCAGCAACTTGCCTTGCGGCTAATAACTCACGTTCATGACGCTGACCATAGCGAAAGGATAAGGCGATCGCTTCATAGCCATCGGCGATCGCCTGAGCTGCCACCGTTGACGAATCTAATCCACCAGACAATAAAATTATTGCCTTTTTTGGGGAATTCCCGATATCTAACATTTTATTTACCTAACTCCCAATAACTTATGAGTTTGGATACTCACGCGCCAATCTGGATGACTTAATACATACTGCAATACTAAATCTTTACTGCTAGCAGTTTCCCACTCAGCCTGTAAATATTTCATCACCTTTGGCGAAACTTTCGCCGCATTCTGTTCAGCCCATAATAAATCCGATGCATCTTTGACCACAACCTTGAGTTCGCTGACATGTCCATAAATACTGGCATGAGGATGTTTGAACTGTTTAGGCGAAAAGGTCACCCAGTCAAAAATACCACTAAAAGGATGTGATCCCGATGTCTCTAGATGGATTTGCAGTCCTTGAGCTTTTAGCTCTCGCGTCAAATCAGTCAAATCATGCATCAATGGCTCACCGCCAGTAATTACAACCATCGCAGGTTTAGCATTTACTGCTTCATCCACCAGATTAGCGATCGCTATTTCAGGATGTCTTTTCAAATTCCAAGAGATTTTGGTGTCACACCAAGGACAGCCGACATCACAACCCGCTAAGCGAATAAAAAAAGCATTAGTTCCCATCCATGCTCCTTCTCCTTGCACAGAATGGAAAGTTTCAACGATAGGCAAATAATTTAGACAATTAACTTTATCCATTTACTCGGTAATCTTCCCCCTTAAAGCTTTGATTGCACCACGCTTAGTTTTATCGTCAATCCGTCGGGTTTGAGCACTGCGTGATGGCTTAGTGGGTTTACGCTTGGTGGGCGTAATCGTCACACTTTGGATTAATAACTGGAGTCGCTTGAGAGCATCTTCTTTATTTTGTTCTTGAGTACGATGCTGTTGAGCCTTGATGATGATGATGCCCTCTTTGGTGATGCGCCGATCGCTTAAATTTAGAAGCCTTTCTTTATAGAGTGGCGACAGAGAAGAAGCATTAATATCAAAACGCAGATGAATTGCTGTGGAGACTTTATTGACGTTTTGCCCACCAGCGCCCTGCGATCGGATGGCGGTAATACTAATTTCGTCGATCGCAATAGATGTATGTTTGGTAATTTGGAGCATGAAATTATCTAAAGCAAGTCGATTCTATTATCCCTATTTTATAGCGAAAACCCTACTTCTCTTAGGATTCACGGGAAAATGCTTTGAGACCGTTATTTTAGAGTATGGACAATTCATGAATTGTCCATACGTAGATGAGCATAATTAATTACAAACCCAAACCCTTAAAGTTGCGCCCCTGCGGGGCGCAACTTTAAGGGTTTGGGTAATTTATTCTGCACAGGTACTTACTCTCTTTTTAGAAAATTAGCAAAATAATAATTCTTCTTCAGCGCGATCGCGCTGATCAATCTGCTCAACTGATGCACCATAGGCGCTTTGAATATTTTCAGGAGTTAGGACTTGACGGGGTGTACCACTGGCGACTAAGTGGCGATTGATTAGAAGTAGCTGATCGTAGCGATCAAGGGTATTGCCCCATTCGTGACAGCTAATTAGCAAGGTTTTCCCTTCTTGTTTAAGATTATTGTAGATATTCCACATTAAAGCCTCAGTTTTTTTATCCACTGCGGTCATTGGTTCATCTAGTAACAAAATATCCGCCTGCTGCGCCAAAGCTCGCGCTAAAAATACCCGTTGTTGCTGTCCCCCAGAAAGATTTTTAATCGGGCGATCGCGTAAATCATCAAGTTCGACACGTTCTAAGGCTGCTCGTACAATTTCCTTAGACTGACGACTAGTTCTGCCAAACCAGCCACTGTGCATGGTGCGCGACATCATCACCACATTCCACACGGTCACAGGATAGTCCCAATCAATTTGCGATCGCTGTGGCAGATAAGCAACTTTTTGGCGTTGTTGCTTGAGTAGTCTTTCGTGATAGAAAACTTGACCACTTTGAGCAGGAATCAGATCGAGCATCGCTTTGAGCAAAGTGCTTTTGCCTGCGCCATTAGCACCAATTAATCCTACAAGTGAGCCAGATGGGATACTAAAGGAAATGTTCGATAGTGCGTTGACATCTCGATATTTCACGGACAGGTTCTGCACTTCAAGCATAGATGCTGATGCTCAAAAAAATGATAATCGTTTTCAAAATTATACCTATAAATTTTGCAATTCGCAAACAAAAAAGGCTGGACGCTTTGCGCCCAACCTTTTTTGTTTGTAAGATGTAGCGCTTCGCGCCACATCTTTTACATATCGTTATTCTGAGTCCTTAGTCGCTTTGACTGCATAGTAACCAAGCAATGTGGCAACCGTAAAACCTGTGAAGAAAAGAGCAAATAAAACACTAATGCCGCCTGTAATGCCGACTTGAGCAAGAATTCCTTTACCAGTCAAAACTTCATTGGTAAAACCTGCAACTAAGCCAATCATTGCCATGCGACCATTCCAAGTTTCGGCAAAGTTACTAAAACCAAATACGCCTGCCCCTGTAGGATTTACATTAAAACCAACAGTTTTGTTGGTGGTCTTAGAATTATCGTTATCATTTGATGCATTCTTAATTGGTGTGACGACCATGATTAATTACTCTCCTACAGAAGTTTAATATTAATTAACTAAACTTTACATTTAACGTAAACAAATGTAAATCTATCGTCAGAAATATGCCCTACTGCCTCAACCCTAGTTGCCAGAAGCCGAACAATCCCGAAGTCGGGAGATTTTGTATGAATTGCGGTAAAAATTTGCAGCTTAAAGGATTATATGAAGCGATCGCCTTAATTGGACAGGGAGGCATGGGGCGAACTTTTCGGGCAAAGGATTTAGGGAGATTAGGGCAACCCTGCGCGATTAAGCAATTTCTGCCGCAGTTTCGAGAACCTGAATTAATGAAAAAGGCGATCGCCCTCTTTGAAAGCGAAGCTGCTCAACTAAAGGTGCTAGGCTCACATCCTCAAATTCCTGAATTAATCGCCTATTTTGAAGAAGAAGGATATCTATATTTAGTACAAGAACTCATCGACGGCGAAAATCTCTATAACGAGTTACAGAGTCAGGGCATCTTTAGCGAAGCCAAGATTTATCAACTACTAGAAGATATTCTGCCCGTTCTCCAATTCATCCACGATCGCCAAGTCATTCATCGCGATATTAAACCAGACAATATTGTAAGGAAAAAGGAAAAAGGAAAAAGGAAAAAATCTAATTCCCAATTACCAAGCACCAATTCTCCTCAAAGCAATTTAGTATTAGTTGATTTTGGTGCAGCTAAAGCTTTTACTACAGATACAGCCAATCGCACAGGAACTTTAATCGGGAGTGCGGAATATGTGGCTCCTGAACAAGCGAGAGGTAAGGCTTTACCTCAAAGCGATTTGTATAGTTTAGGTGTGACTTGTATTCATTTATTAACGGGGATTTCGCCTTTTGATCTCTATGATGATGTGAGCGATCGCTGGATTTGGCGCGACAATCTCCAAACTTCTCTTTCCAGTCATTTGGCAAATATCCTCGATCGCCTATTAGAAAGAGCGATTTCTAATCGTTATCATTCCGCTAATGAAGTAATGAACGATCTACAGTCTTTAGTAAATCTGTCTTCTAGTAGCATATCTCCTCAATCCAGTTCCAATATTCAAAACTATGCACAGGCATATTCACAAATACGGCAACTGCAAGAATTACTCAGTTTAGGTCAATGGCAAGAAAGCGATCGCCTTACGAATAAAATTATTTTGCAACTTGCTAATAAAAGTAAAGTATCCAAGCTTCAAGCCGATGATATCGATAACATTGCCTGTGATATCTGGATAGCGATCGATCAAGCATGGATGGAATTTAGCAATAATCGCTTTGGATGGAGTACTCAAAACCAAATTTGGAAGAGTCTCGGCGGAAGGCTAATCTATGAAGAAAATACTTATTGGGAATTTGCAAATATCTATGAGAAGTTTAGCGATCGCGTCGGATGGCGCAAACCTCGTTGGTTCAATCTAAAATTAGTACCGAAAATTTGGCGCAAATATGAGAATTTGACCTTTGCGATCGCTGCTCCACGAGGACATTTACCGAGTCTGTTTTTTTGGGAAGGATTTAATTTAGTGGATGCAGTGCTTTATCGCCTAGAAATATGTCGTCAAACCAGAGAAAATTCTTGATTTTTCCATGTCATCTTACAGTGCTTTGCGCTCTAACCCCAAGCAAGAAAATTTTTGAAAGCGTTGCTTTGCAATACTTTCAAAAATTTTCTTGTAGTTCGTTTGTTTGGTAATTGCTGTAAAATAGACATTAAAATTCATCATGTAACATGCCGCAAACTAAAATCTATGGAAATGCTGATTTCATCCAGCAAAATCGCGAAGTTCTATCGACTACTATTCATGCTTGCGTTGTTGAGGCTCTCAACTATCCGCCTGAAAAGAAGTTTCAGCGATTCTTTCCATTGCAATCTGAAGACTTTGAATATCCAAGCGATCGCTCTGAAAAATATATCATCATCGAGATCCTGATGTTTGCAGGTCGTACCATAGAAGCAAAGAAAAATCTCTATCGGTTATTATTTGAGCGCCTAAAGGAGAAATTAGATATTTCTCCTTTAGATATGGAAATCATTTTGATTGAGACTCCAAGCCATAATTGGGGAATCCGTGGGGTTGCGGGTGATGAATTGAATTTTAACTACAAGGTGAATGTATAGGATATGAGTGAACTTGACCTCAATTTTCGCCTAGCACAATTTATTGATATTGATCCATTAATGGAACTTGTGCAGGAGTTCTATCAATTTGAGAAGATAACTTTTGATAATGGAGTTGTCAAAGCATTTACGGCGCTACTTAGTGATGAACAATTTGGCGTGATTTGGTTGATGTGCGATCGCGATCGCCCGATTGGCTATGTGGCGCTAACTTTCTTTTTTAGTATGGAATATCATGGACGCTGTGGGCTAGTCGATGAGCTATATATCCGTGAAGACTATCGTGGCAAGGGGCTTGGCAAGCAAGCTTTTGTCGTAATTGAAGATTATTTAAGAAACCAAAGGATGCGATCGCTGTCTCTAGTTGTCGATCACTGGAATGAGCCAGCCGAAGCCCTCTATACCAAACTAGGTTTCCGCCGCGAGCAGCGTCACTTGATGGTCAAGCATATCAATATCAACCTATAACTGATGTTACGAGGAATGAAGATTGCCCTCACCCCCCAGCCCCCTCTCCCAGAGAGGAGAGGGGGAGCAAAATCCAGAAAATTCTTGTTCCCCTCGCCCTTTGGGAGAGGGGCTAGGGGTGAGGGTCTTAGAAACTTCCACGTAACGTCAGCTACAACCCATTGCCAATGACGACAAAAGCTGACCAAAAATAAGGATGGTTGTAATTTATTTCGCCTTGTTTGATTGGTTTACGAATCATACTTAATTGGGCTTCTCTCAACGCTGTGGATGGGGCGATATTGCCTTTTTGCAAGTTTTTATAAAAGTCTTGCATCAATAGCTGTGTGCCGCCATCTTCTACTGACCAGAGGGATGCGATCGAGGCTTTTGCTCCTGCGAGTTGGACTTGGTAGCCAAAGCCTAAAATTTCTGCACCTGAGCCTAAGGTTTTGCCAATTCCTGTTTGACAAGCACTTAGGACTACTAGTGCGGTATCTTTTAGCGGTAATTCGTTAATCTCTGCGAGGGTGATTTTGCTGCCATCGCCAAATAGTACATAGGAATCCAGTGGGCTTTGCGAGCTAAATTCGGCATGGGTAGCGAAATGAACAACCGTATTTCCAGCTACTTTCTCTTTGGTGGTTTTGGCGGTGAAGTTCTGCTCGATGTATTTGTTGGTGTTGGGGAAAGTGGCATTAATATACTCAACTTCAGGGATCGAGGCAGGAAGGGCAGTTTGTCCAAATTTTCTTTCTCCTGCTTTGCCTCCAAATGCGCCTGCATAGATACGGAGGTTGGTGAGTGAGTTGTAGTTGCTGTCAAATAGGCTATAGGCAATTAAGTTGTTGACGCGGTATTTCTCGACTAAATATTGTTTGCCGTCGTAGAGTGCAGCGATGGGAACATATCGTAAAAAGCTGTCAGGCGCATAGAGGATCGTGTCAGCGTTGGCTTGTTTGAGTTCGGCTTCAATGGGTTTAACTAGTAGGTCATAGATCTTTTTACTAGAATCCATTGCATCTTCAGATTGCCAATTTATCAGGTCAGCACGAAAGTCAATGATCAGGGTTTCGAGATCTTCTTTTTTGATAGGAATGGTATAGTTAGCGGGAATTGAACCACTAGAAAAGACAATCAGTTCGAGTCGGTCATCAAGTATCAGGGGGTAGATTAAAACGGCTCCTTTGGGGATATTTTGTAGGTATGCAGGAACTTTATTGATTTCGGATTTGGGAAGATGTTTAAGTTGACTGGCAAGTTGACGATTTAGTTCAGGAATCTTTTCTGTATTGAGGTTCGATAGCTGACTGCTGATTGCTTTTTCTGGTTCTAAAAGTCGGACACCTTGGGCGGTGATGTCATTACCTTTAATATTTTTGAGATAGTCTTCGAGTTCTTGGATTTTGAGGAGGTCGAGGACTTGTAATGCTTCGGTGACTCGTCCTTGTTTGAGTAGGCGATCGGCGAGGATGCGATAGGTATGAGCCACAGTGCGGGTAAAAGATTGCTGTTCTTCATGGCTAAGTTTTTTTAAGTCTTTACGGATTGATTCTTGCACTTGAACAGATTCTTTGAAGAAAAGAATTGCCATCTCTGTTTGTGATTGAGCATCCACGGCAAAGCCAATATTGTTGAGAGTTATTCCTTTAACAGAGCGGTCGCCAACTACTTTACTGATCGCAAGTGCTTGTTGGTAATACTCTAGGGCTTTGGGATATTGTCCGAGATCTCGATAAACCGCGCCAATATTGTTGAGGGTTGTTCCTTCAATAGCTCGATCTCCAACTACTTTACTAATCGCCAGTGCTTGTTGGAAATACTCTAGGGCTTTTGGATATTGTTCGAGGCTATCATAAACCAAGCCGATATTGTTGAGAGTTGTTCCTTCAATAGCTCGATCTCCAACTACTTTACTAATCGCCAGTGCTTGTTGATAATACTCTAGGGCTTTTGGATATTGCCCAAGGCTATAGTAAATCCCACCGATATTGCTAAGGGTTGCGCCTTTATCAGCGCGATCACCAACTTCTTTGATGATCACCAGTGCTTGTTGGAAATACTCTAGGGATTTTGCATATTGTCCGAGGCTGATATAAACCAAGCCGAAATTGTTAAGGGTTCCTCCTTCGCCAGCGCGATCACCAACTGCTTTTACGATCATCAGTGCTTGTTGGTAATACTCTAGGGCTTTTGCATATTGTCCTAGGCTTTTATAAACCAAGCCAATATTGTTGAGAGTTGTTCCTTCACCAGAGCGATCACCAACTGCTTTTCTAATCACCAGTGCTTGTTGGAAATACTCTAGGGCTTTTGCATATTGTCCGAGTCTTTGATAAACCGCACCAATATTGTTGAGAGTTGTTCCTTCACCAACGCGATCGCCAACTGCTTTTCTGATTGCCAGTGATTGTTGGTAATACTCTAGAGCGTTTCGATATTGTCCAATTTGTCGATAAACCCCGCCTATATTGTTGAGGTTTCTTCCTTCACCAGCGCGATCGCCAACTGCTTTTCTGATCGCCAGTGCTTGTTGGAAATACTCTAGGGCTTTTGGATATTGTCCGAGTTTTTGATAAACCGTACCAATATTGTTGAGGGAGCTTCCTTCACCAGCGCGATCTCCAACTGCTTTTAAGATCGCCAGTGCTTGTTGGAAATACTCTAGGGCTTTTGGATATTGTCCGAGTTTTTGATAAACCGCACCAATATTGTTGAGGGCTGCTCTTTCAGCAGAACGATCTTTAATTTCTCTAGTAATAGTAAGAACTTGCAGAAATGTTGCTAAGGCTTCTTTTAGTTGACCTTTGCGATATTGCTGTGTACCTAGTTGATTTAACTTAAGCGCTTCAGCCCTGCGATCTGTCGCCACCTGCGCCCAGCCAACCTCACTCACCATCACCTGCACAGGCAACCCAACCAACAAAATCCCTAACCCAACCAAACCCAAAAACTTACGCATAGCTCTTTGAAGGAAAAAGTAGAAAGGAAAAAGGAAAAAATCAATATTTTATCTTTTTCAACTTTACCTGAAAATTGATGTTTGGTGATATACATTATTTATCTTCTTAATCATCATCAATCCTAACTAAAGTTTCTAACTCTGCTTCCAATTGCTCTATAGTTGGTAAATTCTCTTGTAAATGCTTGGGTAACTGATAAGTAGAAACTCCCATCGGTTTCTTCATCTCTTGCAGCGCAAATTCAACAATTGTTTTATCCTTCGATTTACAAAGAATTATGCCAATAGTTGGTTGGTCTTGGGGCGATCTGTGTATATCAGAGGCTCTCTTCAGTACTTTTAAGTAGCTAGGCATAAGAAAACTTAAAAAGCAAAGATTAAGATCTCCGACTTTTTTTGTGAATTTGCAAATTGTCTTTGCTTGCCTAGAAAAAGTCGGGGATCTGGGCATTTACAGGTTTCTTTTGCTGACCTACTTAATTAGATCGAGAATCTTAATGTTATACCCCCACGAGATTTGTCCAACAAGCTGTTGGACTATTTGTCTGTCAGGATATGCCGCAGATCTCACACACCATCACCTGCACAGGCAAACCAAACAACAAAATCCCTAACCGAAATGATCTCTGGCGTAGGGGTTGAGCATTTGCGCCACCATTCCTAAACTCATCACAGAAATCACAATCCGCAAATGCTCAACCCTCTTTATCCATTTGCAACAAATTGTCCCCGCATTACGTTTTCCCTCCGTTAGGAAGCTTGGGCAAAGCATTCCCAAATCATGGGGATCTGAGAATTTGTAAATATTGGCGGGAATGCTTTGCCCCTAAAAGATCTCAAATATTAGCAATTTCTATATTTTGACTTTTGAGAATACTCACTTCCCAGTGAAGAATTAGACGTTGCGGCGCAACGTCTAATTCTTGGTTTTATATTTATATTTCTTTGGTGAGAAGGAAGTATCTAAATAACTTTAGTTTTGGATGCCAATTTTTGACGAATAGCAGCTTGTACTTTTTGGTCGAAATCAGGATCGCTAGGACTGACAATAACCTTAAGAGGCTGTTGGTTTAAACGGTCTAAATAAGCCTGAAAATATGTAAATATCTACTCTTCCCAAAAATCAACATTTAGCATTGTGTCAATATCGCGGCTAAACTGCCAAGTATCAGGAAACTGATAAGCCTTATAATTTTTGCGAACCGATCGCAGTGCCAACTTAAAAGCAATATCAAAAGACTCATCCCACAAAGCTTTTAGGCTAGGTGAGTCCATTAGCGTTAGTTCAATATCATTGCGCTGCGTGCTGATTGTATTTTCCCAACCGCTAAAGCAGTCAGGCATGTCAACATACATCCTTTTGAGTAAATGCTCTAACAGAACTGTCAGTCGGCTTTTTATCTCCTTTCTCTCAGATTTACCCAAACTCTCAATCTCCTCGATCAAATTATCCAAATCCACATTCTCAAAGTCTCTAGCCTTTAACTTTGCTATAGTCTCTTGAGTCCAAAGCAAATAATCAGAATCGTATAAGGATTTTCTGGCAACTAGCTGAGTCATGAGATTTGTAACTCCTGAAGATTTACTAGTAACTATTTTAGCTGTAACTTGATTGAGTTAAACTACGTTACTATTTTGATGTGAAATATCAGAGAGTCCGAGTATGCAGTTAAAAAGTGTCGTTCAACCCTTTGGTGAAGTCAATGTTTATCCCCAAAACAACGGAGATATTGACATCGTTGCAACTATTCTGATGGTTCCAGACATTGAAGGCGCAAGAGTTGGCTTAGCCTTAGATGGTTCAGCCTCGATGAAAAAAATGTATGGCATCAGTGGTGTTGTCAGTAGCTTTTTTGCTAGTGCCGCCGTTACGAACAACGTCGTTGAGCCAGTAGCAAGGGTGATGGTCAAGTATCTTGCCAATTTTGCCGCGACGGGTAAAGTTGACTTGCTCAACTGGGCTTGTGGTGCAGCAGGTCAACTGATCGAAGATCTGGGTAGCTTTAGTGGTGAAGAGATCGAGCAAATTGCGATTAAAGGTCCCAAAATTCCTTGGGGAACAGGAACGAAACTATTACCGCCTTTACAATATTTCATTAACAAATATAAAGATGCACCAGCGATCGGGGTAAAGCAACCTGCGGCGATCTGTCTGATTATCACCGATGGCATTATCGAAGATCTGGAAGATGTCAAGGAATACTGTTTTAAATATGCGCTAGAAATTGCCGATCAAACGAAACCGTTTATCAAGCTCTTATTGATTGGTGTTGGCAACGAGATTGACGAGAAGCAACTGGAAGAACTAGATAATATGTTTGAAGGAAGCTTTGTCAAAGATGCCGCAGGTCGGGAAATTGATCTCTGGGATTATCAAGTTGCAGATGACATTCAGATTTTGGAACAGATTTTCAAAGAATTTGTCTCTGCGGAAACGATAGTTACGCATTATGGAAGAATTCTTAATCAGGCAGGAGAGGTTTGCGAAGAATATAACTTCGGTGTACCTGCATTGATGCGTTTCAAGTTACCTGCGGGTTCTACAGCTTTCACCCTAGAGTTTTCAGGTGGAAACGTGACGCAAGACATTACAGAAGCTCTGCCTCTGGAGCTAGAGGCTCCTCTGATTACAGAATCTGAACAATGGAAAGATGTTGTAGATTTCGTATGAATTACCACCTTTAATTTCCCCTTGCAAAGGGGGAAGACTAGAAAACTTGTACACACAAATTATCCACGATATCGTGAGCTACCAAAGATCCCCCCCAGCCCCCCTTATAAAGGGGGGGAGAAAATCCCCCCGCTTTATAAGCTATCGTGTACACACAAGCCTCTCTGTCTACGTTTGAGGGTTTAGCCCCCCCCCCAGCCCCCCTTAAAAAGGGGGGAGAATTTTCTTCTTCCCCCTTTTTAAGGGGGATTGAGGGGGATCGTTAGTAACTCACGCTGTAGCTAATAGCTTGTGTGTAAATGGTAACCCCTTTGTAAGAGAAGGCTAGGGTTATCTAGATAATTAAAAATCAAAGCAAGAGAAATAGAATGCCATGCTACATGAAAATAATTCCGAGCCTATTGAATTAGAACGTGCAGACAATGGTGAAATCAAAAGTAAAATCGATAATAAAGACAAGAACGAATTAAGGACTGAATCAAAAAGCTGGCAAATGCCAGCTAATTTGGTAGCCGCCGAGTTTGGTGAAGTGAACGTTTGGCGACATATCCCAGAGACAACTTCTGGATCTGCCGAATGTCGAGTGGAATTCTCGATCGCGATGGAGCCGCAGGGGAAATTTGCTGAAGGTTGGCGAACTGGACTGGCTCTGGATGCTAGTGCCTCGATGAAACGCGCCTATGGGCGTAAGGTGGAAGCGCGTGTCGATCCTGAACTGTTGGTTGACTATATTAAGCAGGGTAGATTGCGTTCTTATTTAGAGGATGGAGAACCGATTCGCAAGATTAAGCGGGAAGCGTTTGCAGAGATCCAAGAACGTGGTTATGAGATTAACTATACAGAAAATATCTTGCAGCCATTGGTTCAAGATTTTACGGCTTATTTGGCAGGTAGTTTGGATGGAACTGGAAAGACTTCGCTTATTTATTGGGGTTGTGGTGAAGGCAATGAAATTCAAGTGTTAGGCGAGTTTGATCATGCGAGTTGTCAGCAATTAGCGATCGCTGGGCCCGCAACTTTTAAGCTGGGTAAGACCACAAAGCTATTACCTGCGATCGCCTATTTTGTAAATCAATATAGCCAAGCTCAGCAGGGGCTTTATGTATTCTTGACCGATGGCAGGATTGATGATTTAGAACAGGTCAAGAACTATACCAAGGAACTAGCGTTAGAAATTGCAGTTGGGAAAAGAAACTATTTAAAGTTGATCTTGATTGGGATTGGGAATGATGTCGATCGCTATCAGTTACAAGAGTTAGATGATTTTGATACTGGGCTAGATATCGATATTTGGGATTATAAAATTGCTAGTGAAATGACTAGTCTCTCGCAAATTTTTGCGGAAGTGGTCAATGAAAACCAAGTTATTGCTGATCGTGGATCAATTTATGACGATCAAGGAAATTGTGTCAAATCCTATCCTAAGGGTTTACCTGCCAAAGTGGATTTCGTCATGCGCGATGATTCGCAATGGTTTGAGCTAGAGGTGGGCAATCAACGCATTCGCCAAGCGGTAGTTGTCGGAACGGCGATGGCGATCGCTCCTTTTGTGAAGAAACAGCTTTTCGATTTTGAGATTAAAGCTCAGGAAAATGAACAAGCGGCGGCACTAGTCGATCGAGAGCAGGAAATTGCCAATAATCAGATCGCGGCTCCGAGCAGCCTATGGAAAATATTGGCGGGTTTGTTGATTGGAGCAGCTTTTATTGGGATAGCGATCGCCTTTGGTATTTTAATTCAGCGATCGGATGATAGTAAATTGCAAAATCAAGCTGTGCCAAAGGTGATTAAAGAATCAGTGCTTGAGCCAAAGCCAGATTTCGCAAACAAGTCTAACAATATGCTATCTAGCGCTAGCGCTCCCAAATCTGGTACTCAGAATTCTAATAAAGCAACCAATCCAACAACAGCAACTAATCCAGCAACTAGTAAAGATCGTAATAAGCTGAATGGTAAGACTGACAATCTATCTAGTAATAATTCCGTCAAACCACTAGACAAATCATCTAACGCACCTAGGAATAATATTGGCAATACTAGCAATATTGAGAATAATTCTCTAACTAATTCTGGCAAAGTAGATGGTGATATTCCTAAAAAAATAACTGGAGATAGTTCTAGCAATAATTCTGAGAAAACCACTATCGATAATTCTTCTAAAAATGTTAGTTCTGGTAATTTAAATAATAATGTAAAAAATATCCCCAAAAATGGGCTTAAAAATGATTCAAATTCTATAACCCAGAATAAGACTGGCGATCGCAGCATTAGCAGTATTAATAGTTCAATTTTGCCAATTACAAATCCAGACGTAGAAGTAGTAGTTTTCTTTGCTTCTGATGAGTCGCAACTCGTATCTAGTGAAGAAGCTAAAATTGATGATTTCTGGTCAAAAATCCAAAGAAAACGCGGAATCATCCAAGTTAGTGGTCATGCCGACAAAATGGGGGATTATGACTATAATCTTGACCTCTCACAAGCAAGAGCCAATGAAGTCGTGAATTTACTACGCGATCGCGGCTTAGATGGTAACTACAAAGTTACTTTCGAGGCATTATCTTGGTTACAACCTTTGCGTAAAGATATTACAGCAACCGATCAAGCGTTTAACCGTCGTGTGGTTATTCAGTTCAAAGAGCTGCGCTAATTTTTTATTCATAACTAAAGTTTAAAAAATTTCAAATACCTGTGTAGTCGTTTACAATGATAATGGTTAGTTTTTTTACCTTGTTGAGGTATGCTCTAACCTTAAAAATTATGTAACCCTGAGGACATAAGCGAATGCTACATCGCAAAATATACCAACTTTGTGAAGCCAAGAGCGATGTTTGGATTTACCTGAGGGATCAGGGACGTTGGCTAGAAAGAGCCAAGATATTGGATATTGAAGGTGACGTGGTAACGATTCGTTACGAAACTGAGGATGAAGACGAGGTTTGCTCTTGGGAAGAAATGGTCAGATTAGAGAGTATTGGCGCTGTTACTCAAAGATTATCTTCATTTACCAAAACAGGAATGTCATCCAACGATATCCCTGTTTCTGATGATTGCCCTGAAGCTGAACAAATCCGCCCCCGCAATGATCCTGACAAATAATTGATCAACAAAGGTGGCTTGAAGCGTCCCTTTGTTTAACCATAGAGTGGGCGCTTTGCGTCCACTCTAATTTTATGCAATTCGACGAAAGAGAAAAATGGTAAGAATCGCTAAGCGATTCTTACCATTTTTCGCCTACCCCTCACTAGATTGGCGATCGCTATAGCAATGTAAGTTTTGCCTAGAAACCCAAAAGATGAGTGGCGGCGCAAAGCGCCGCCACTCATCTTTTGGGTATTGTTAGTTTTTCCCAACCACAAAAGGCCTATCGATACTTTGATTATATTTTGCGCCGCTCTTGGTGGTTTGATTAATTACAATTCCATAGGCTGCGTTGTAATCAGCTTTTAGCCAAGGAGCACAATAACGACCAACAGGCAAAGTGTAAATATTGCCATTAACGATCGCCCCCTCACTAGGTTGTAATTTCGGCGGAATCTTAAAGGTAACAGTACGCCGCTTGACATAATCGCTAGCGACTACACCCGTTGCCGATTGCTTGCTGAAGCATTGCACCTCGATTTGCGTATCCTTGAGCAGTTCTCGCACATTACCGCGATCGCTAAGAATTAATTGATTGTCAGTACCAACACCTGAGATTGTTTGTAATTGGAATGAACTGACGCGATCGGGATTGAATCCACCTGTAATCTTTACCACTTGCAGATTGTTTTCAGGAATAACTTGATATTCCAATGTCCCTGGTAATTGATATTCAAGTTCAGCATTCTCATTACGGACATTTACTGTTGCACCAATTTCCACACGATCAACACCCAAAGCTGTTGGCGTTTCTTTGGCAGTCCAATCAAATCGATAAAATAATCGAGCCGTATCTTTTAGATAGGTGTATCGATCGGAAACGTCGGAGCTAGGATGCAGTAAGCGCGATAAACCACTTCTCTCGACCCAAATATTTTTGACTAAGCCAACTTTTTTCCCGATCGCAGTTGCTAGAGTTGTGCGATCGCTAGTGACCTCCGCAGGAATATCTAAGCGCGGTACAAGGGTAACTTTTCCATAATTACCTGTCTCACCATTGCGTCCATTATTGCTAGGCTCTCCATTGCGTCCCCTCTGACAAGTATAAGAATTTGTTCTCGAAACTCCTTTATAGGTGCGGCGATAAAGCCAATCATCACGACGATACTCCGAAACTCGTGCAGATGGGCGACTAAAATCAAAGTCATCGCCTGACCGATTACATAGCCGAGTTTCTTTAGTATGTGACTGCCATGGAGCTTTAGCCTCGTTAAAAGGTCGGCGATCAATTTCCCAAGTGCAATATCTGATCCGCCATTCTGATTCTTGACATTCACAGCCCTTCCCTCCGACAGCGCCGCGTCCATTACGACCGCCTTTACCACCTGCATTGCGGATTTCTAGCTGTTTGAGCCAAGCGCTATCATTGTAAAAGATCGTAGCGTTACCACCATTGCCGCCACGCCCACCATTACCACCATCACCTCCACGTCCACCCGAAGCACCTATAAGGGAATATTCAGGACGATAGGGTTGTTCACAACTGCTAGCCGATCGCCCTGATGTCCCATCTTCAGCATCTTCCCCGATTGTGCCTGAGAGATCAAAAGCCGCAGGTTTACCATTACCAAGAATTTTGATGTCTTGACCATCTCGACCATTACGTCCGTCTCGTCCGCGATCGCCGTCTTGTCCAGTGCGCCCAAAAGTAGCTTGGGCGATCGCCTCTGAGTTAACTGACGGAATAATTAAGGGTAAGGACAAAATTGCGATCGGTAAAGCGTGGATTAAAGGTTTAAGCGATCGGGGTTTCCACATAAGGTAAAGCCTTCTAGATCAATCTACTTTTGTAGACATTATTACTACAGAATGGGTTCCAAATATATAGCTATATTCACCTGTATCAGGACAAATCAAAACCCAAATAGTGTAAGGCGGCGCGAAGCGCCGCCTTACACTATTTGGGTTTTATGTCCTAACAAGAATGGCAATAGATATACTAACTTCTGTTTAGAGAAGCTATTTCAATAAGATAGTGAAAGCGGGTTTGGAAACCAAACCCCTACTACATTATTTAACGTCAGTTCGACAGAGTAGACAAAAGCAAAAGAAAAGCTGAGACTAGGTTTGACAAACTAAAAGCCTCAGCAATATGAACAGTATCGTATCGCACTTGGATATCACGCGAATCTTCTGTGAAGTG